>NZ_JAKTID010000082.1:0-117641 GCF_027854795.1 Acinetobacter sp. AOR34_HL
AGACAACAAACCAGTAGCAATTAAGTTTGCAACGATAACACTCACTTGTATGTGTTAACGACTGTTTGGGGTTGTATAGTCAAGTAATTAAGTGCATGTGGTGGATGCCTTGGCAGTCAGAGGCGATGAAAGACGTGATAGCCTGCGAAAAGCTCCGGGGAGGCGGCAAATATCCTTTGATCCGGAGATTTCTGAATGGGGGAACCCACCCGCTATAAGGCGGGTATCATAAACTGAATACATAGGTTTATGAAGCGAACGAGGGGAAGTGAAACATCTCAGTACCCTTAGGAAAAGAAATCAATTGAGATTCCCTTAGTAGCGGCGAGCGAACGGGGAGCAGCCCATTAAGTTATGTGTGTTTTAGTGGAACGCTCTGGGAAGTGCGAACGTAGAGGGTGATATTCCCGTACACGAAAGGGCACACATAATGATGACGAGTAGGGCGAGGCACGTGAAACCTTGTCTGAATATGGGGGGACCATCCTCCAAGGCTAAATACTCCTGACTGACCGATAGTGAACCAGTACCGTGAGGGAAAGGCGAAAAGAACCCCTGTGAGGGGAGTGAAATAGATCCTGAAACCGCATGCATACAAGCAGTGGGAGCCGACTTGTTCGGTGACTGCGTACCTTTTGTATAATGGGTCAGCGACTTATATTCAGTAGCGAGGTTAACCGAATAGGGGAGCCGTAGAGAAATCGAGTCTTAATAGGGCGTTTAGTTGCTGGGTATAGACCCGAAACCAGGCGATCTATCCATGAGCAGGTTGAAGGTTGGGTAACACTAACTGGAGGACCGAACCCACTGTCGTTGAAAAGCCAGGGGATGACTTGTGGATAGGGGTGAAAGGCTAATCAAGCCTGGTGATAGCTGGTTCTCCCCGAAAGCTATTTAGGTAGCGCCTCGGACGAATACCATTGGGGGTAGAGCACTGTTTCGGCTAGGGGGTCATCCCGACTTACCAAACCGATGCAAACTCCGAATACCAATGAGTACTATCCGGGAGACAGACTGCGGGTGCTAACGTCCGTAGTCAAGAGGAAAACAATCCAGACCGCCAGCTAAGGCCCCAAAATCATAGTTAAGTGGGAAACGATGTGGGAAGGCATAGACAGCTAGGAGGTTGGCTTAGAAGCAGCCACCCTTTAAAGAAAGCGTAATAGCTCACTAGTCGAGTCGGCCTGCGCGGAAGATGTAACGGGGCTAAAACTATGTGCCGAAGCTGCGGATTTGACATTAGTCAAGTGGTAGGGGAGCGTTCTGTAAGCCGATGAAGGTGTATTGAGAAGTATGCTGGAGGTATCAGAAGTGCGAATGCTGACGTGAGTAACGACAAAACGGGTGAAAAACCCGTTCGCTGAAAGACCAAGGGTTCCAGTCCAACGTTAATCGGGGCTGGGTGAGTCGACCCCTAAGGCGAGGCCGAGAGGCGTAGTCGATGGGAAATTGGTTAATATTCCAATACTTCTGTGTAATGCGATGAGAGGACGGAGAAGGTTAAGTCAGCCTGGCGTTGGTTGTCCAGGTGGAAGACCGTAGGCATGCATCTTAGGCAAATCCGGGGTGCTCTATGCTGAGAGTCGATAGCAAGCTGTACTTGTACAGTGAAGTGGCTGATACCATGCTTCCAGGAAAAGTCTCTAAGCTTCAGTTACACAGGAATCGTACCCGAAACCGACACAGGTGGTCAGGTCGAGTAGACCAAAGCGCTTGAGAGAACTCTGCTGAAGGAACTAGGCAAAATGGTACCGTAACTTCGGGAGAAGGTACGCTGCTGACGGTGATGGGACTTGCTCCCTGAGCGGTTGGCAGCCGCAGAAACCAGGCCGCTGCAACTGTTTATTAAAAACATAGCACTCTGCAAACACGAAAGTGGACGTATAGGGTGTGATGCCTGCCCGGTGCTGGAAGGTTAATTGATGGGGTTAGCGTAAGCGAAGCTCTTGATCGAAGCCCCAGTAAACGGCGGCCGTAACTATAACGGTCCTAAGGTAGCGAAATTCCTTGTCGGGTAAGTTCCGACCTGCACGAATGGCATAATGATGGCGGCGCTGTCTCCAGCAGAGGCTCAGTGAAATCGAAATCGCTGTGAAGATGCAGTGTACCCGCGGCTAGACGGAAAGACCCCGTGAACCTTTACTGCAGCTTGACATTGAACTTTGACCTTACTTGTGTAGGATAGGTGGGAGGCTTTGAAGTTGGAACGCTAGTTCCAATGGAGCCGTCCTTGAAATACCACCCTGGTAATGTTGAGGTTCTAACTCTGTCCCGTAATCCGGGACGAGGACCATGTCTGGTGGGTAGTTTGACTGGGGCGGTCTCCTCCTAAAGAGTAACGGAGGAGTACGAAGGTGCGCTCAGCGTGGTCGGAAATCACGCGTAGAGTATAAAGGCAAAAGCGCGCTTAACTGCGAGACCCACAAGTCGAGCAGGTACGAAAGTAGGTCTTAGTGATCCGGTGGTTCTGTATGGAAGGGCCATCGCTCAACGGATAAAAGGTACTCTGGGGATAACAGGCTGATACCGCCCAAGAGTTCATATCGACGGCGGTGTTTGGCACCTCGATGTCGGCTCATCTCATCCTGGGGCTGAAGCAGGTCCCAAGGGTATGGCTGTTCGCCATTTAAAGAGGTACGCGAGCTGGGTTTAGAACGTCGTGAGACAGTTCGGTCCCTATCTACCGTGGGCGCTGGAAATTTGAGAGGATCTGCTCCTAGTACGAGAGGACCAGAGTGGACGAACCTCTGGTGTACCGGTTGTCACGCCAGTGGCATCGCCGGGTAGCTATGTTCGGAAGGGATAACCGCTGAAAGCATCTAAGCGGGAAGCCTACCTCAAGATAAGATTTCCCTAGGAATTTATTCCTCTAAAGAGCCGTTCGAGACTAGGACGTTGATAGGTTGGGTGTGGAAGCACGGTGACGTGTGAAGCTGACCAATACTAATTGCTCGTGAGGCTTGACTATACAACACCCAAACAGTTGTTGTATTCAAGATAAATTCAATACACAACTTGATTTAGTGTATAAACTAGTTAAAATGCTGAACACAAAGTTAGACTCAATATCTAATCCGTTAATAACTCTTTGGATCGTAAGTAAGGCAAACATTATTAATTAATGTGAATAAGACCCGAAAACACCACAACAGTTTGCTGGCGACAATAGCAAGAGTGAACCACCTGATCCCTTCCCGAACTCAGAAGTGAAACCTCTTCGCGCTGATGGTAGTGTGGCGTTTGCCATGTGAGAGTAAGTCATCGCCAGCTTTTAATTCTAAACACCCCCAACCTAACGGTTGGGGGTGTTTTTTATTGCGTGGTTGAAAATTTAAATAAATAAAAATAAAGTGAGTTATGATCTCGGTGAGAAATGAGCAAATATGACTGTTGAAATAAGGCGAGCAGAGCCATTAGATGCTAAAGAAATAAAAAAAATTTATGACGGAATAAACTAAACTTAACTATGTGAATAATTCAAATTAAATCTCTATCTATATGCAGGCTTAAAATCAATGTTATAAATTAATAATGCAAAATGATCTTGATGCAAATTTTACTATTTTATAATCTAATCAAGATATAGTTAAAATAAGAAATCCACCACTTATATTGCATTTAGGTGGTTATCTCGTATAACTACAATTGATTCTCTAGGAGAAATAAGTGGCATCTGTATTATCTGATCTTGACGAGCTTGTTTTAAAGTGCCGAGACCAAAAGGCTAAGAGTTATATAAGGGAAGCTGTTGCTTGCTATAAAGCAGGTGCTTTTCGTTCTGCAATCGTTTCAACATGGATTGCTGTGTCTTTTGACATCTTAGATAAGTTAAAAGAGTTATCTCTTGCTGGCGATAAGGAAGCTGAAAGACAAATTGAATCTTTTGACAAAGCTAGGAGAATTGGAGATGTTGCAAACTCATTAAAATTTGAAAGAGAGATATTAGTAGTTTGTAGAGATAAGCTTGAGTTGATATCTCATGTAGAATTCATTGATTTGAACCGTTTGCAAGAAGATCGCAATAGGTGTGCTCACCCATCTATGGCATCAGATGGAGAGGTTTTCAATCCGTCAGCTGAACTTGCTAGAATGCATATAAGATCAGCTGTAGAGCATTTACTTCAATATCCACCAGCTCAAGGAAAATATGCACTAGATTCTCTAACTTCAGAGGTTGAGTCAGAGTATTTTCCAACTGACGTTAAAAAAGCTGTTGTAGCATTTGAAAGTAGTCCATTGAATAAAGCTAGAGATAGTTTAATTCGGAATTTCACAATTGTCCTTCTAAAAAAACTAATCAATGATGCTAAGGATTACAAGGAAATATATAGAATTTCAACAGCTTTAAATGCAATAGAGGTTATTCATCGAAAGCTTTATAGAAAAATATTAACAGAGAAGCTATCAAGTATTGTTAGATCTTTGGCTGTTGAAAAGCTAGATAGAGTTATTCCTTTAATAAGGCATGTTGAAGATAGCTGGTCTTACTTGGAGGCTGATATCAGGCAAAAAATCCAGACTTATGTTGAAAATCTACCAAAAGAAGAAATTGAGAATATTGATATATTTTTATCAATCCAAGGTCTGAAAAGTTTTGCAGAGAAAAGATTGAAGAAAGCAACTAGAACAGAATTAGATGAGGCAATATTCTTTGTTATCCCTCTGCAAGTAAGTGATAGAATTATTGAGTTATACTCTGAATCCCGAAATTTTGACCAAGCAAATAATTTTGCTTCTACTGTAATAAGATATGCTACTGATTACAGTAAAGAGCAAATACAGAAAATAATAAGCGTATGCGGTGATAATGATCAAATTAAACACAGTTTTGATGTTGGTTCAGTAATCAACTCAATAAGAAAGAATAAGAATGCGAATGACGACGAAATAGATGGATGGTTGGTAGAGGCAGACTTAAAAAGGTTTGCTAAGATAAAAGATAATGAAGCTGACGTTGGTAATTGATAAGGCATTATTGTGATGATGTTTGAATTTATATTAAGTGATATCTCAAAATGGCTTACTTTTTAGAGTATACGCTTTTCAAATGATTACTTATATAAAAAAGAATAGATAAAAAGAAGCTCCGTCATCCTGACGGGGCTTCTTCATATTCAGTTTATGTCGTTGATATCCTATTAACGACCGCTTCCTGCGTATCTTGTTATTTTCAATGAGACTTCCTGTCTCTTTATATTTTTTATATTAGCGGTCTAGTCGACAGTCGAATAGACGTAAATCTACCTGATCAATGTACGCTTAGACGTACAACTAAACGATATTATATTTCTGTAATTTGGCAACGAGTGCTGCTAATCCTTTCACTTCAAACTCATTAGCTTCAAAATTGTCGTCTTTATTACGTTTAAAGATGTCGCGAATTTCAATCACTGCATTTGGATCAATAATTCCTAAGCTTGAAGTTACTTGACGAATTTGGCTAATTGAACGTGAACCATTGGTTGAACCATAGCCGATAAAAGCTGCTGTTTTGCCTTGCCATTCTTTACCGACATAATCCAAGGCATTCTTCAGTGCTGGACTATAGCCATGGTTATATTCAGGGTTAATAAATATGAATCCTTGTGCTTGTGCAATTTTATCTGCCCAAGCCTGCTGTTTAGGTTGGTCATAGATACCTGTTGCAGGTGGGTGAGCACCTGCAAATAACGGTAAATCCCACTCTTTAAGATCGACGATTTCTGTTTGAAGATTATTTAACGCGAGTTCAGAGATTGCTTGTTGTACCCAGTTTGCAACTTTAATTGCAGTCCGACTTTCACGAACACTGCCGACAATAATATAAATGAGCATATTTAAAATCCTATGTGTTATTGCTTTGATTTAAAAATGAATGTTTCTATGATCTTATACAATTCTTTAGCGTTAAAAAAAGCTCTCATTTGAGAGCTTTTGTGTTACATCAATTTGATGCCTTGCTGACCTGCTGGGGTCACTTTAAAGATTTCAACTTCAAAGGTAATGTTTTTACCAGCAAGTGGATGATTAAAGTCAATCTCTGTGATGTCATCATTGACTGATTTTACGATGCCAAACAAGGTTGCTTTAGCTTTATCTTCAAATTCAATCATATGCCCGATGATAGGACGTTGTTCAAACTTCACGGTATCAAAAGTTTGAATATTTTCAGGATTCCATGGACCAAAAGCATCTTCTGGCGGTAAATGTACAGTACGACGATCGCCTGCACGTAAACCAAATAATGCTTTTTCAAATCCTGGGAGTAGGTTGCCATCCCCAATGACTAGACTAACAGGCTCTTCACGACCACGGGTATTATCAATTTCAACACCATTTTCGATCGATACTGAAAAATGTAAATCAACTTTTGAACCATCTTCAATCCGAATTTCTTCGTTTGGTTGGATAATTTCAGACATTTTTTGTTTCCGCATTTTGGATACGTTTCTTTTCAAGGAAGAAAGTATCAATAAGTAGCAGGATTGTTCCTAAGGTAATCGCACTATCTGCAATATTAAAAGCAGGGAAGTGACTGTCTTGATAATAGACATGAATAAAGTCAACGACATAACCCAATGAGACGCGGTCTATAAGGTTGCCTATAGCACCACCGAGAATTAATGCAATTGCCATCGGAAGGATGATCATTTTTTTTGGCATTTTCATTAACCAAAAAATAAAGATAATCGAGACAAAGCCTGCTAAAGAAGTAAAAAAGTAACGTTGCCAGCCACCAGCATCAGAAAGAAAACTGAATGCAGCACCATAGTTATGCAGTAATGTCCAATTCAGGAAAGGTAATACAGGAACAGGATCGGCATAGTTTAAGTGTGTACTTGCAATCCATTTTGTCCATTGATCTAACACAATGGCAAGGACTGAAAGTCCAAGCCACATGAGATTATGAGGATAAAACTGGAACAAGCCTTTTTTTGCTTGTGTATTAGGCATACTTTCTCACTTCGCCACTACCAGTGACATTGACGATACAACGAGCGCATAAACCAGCATGACCAACGTGGGTATTCACGTCTGGCAATACATGCCAGCAACGTACACATTTTTCACCATCAGCCGCAGAAACTTTGACACGTAATCCTGTTAAGTCAGTGCTTTCACCTTGTTCAGCATACGGGTAAACGATGACTTGAGACGTGATCAAGACGAAACGTAATTCATCAGCCAACTGATTTAATAATGTTTGTAATGCTTCATCTGCCCAAAGTTCAACTTTTGCAGATAAGTTACTACCAACAAGTTTAGCGTTACGTGCTGCTTCAATCTGTTTATTTACTGCTGATTTTACGCTAATCAATGTTTGCCAATCTGCTTCTGAAAGCAAGTTTGCTGTTGATGCCGTTGGGATGTCATACCATTCAGCAGTAAATACATATTTCTCAGTTTGCTCTGGGATCAATGGCCAAGCTTCTTGAGCAGTAAAGCTCAGGATTGGTGACATCCAGCGCACAAAAGCTTGTACTAAATGATACAGCGCAGTTTGTGCTGAACGGCGAGCTTGTGAATCTGCTTTGGTGGTGTACTGACGATCTTTGATGATGTCGAGATAGAAACCACCTAAGTCATTGATACAGAAATTGGTCAATGCGTTAGTTACAATGTGGAAGTTCATCTCTTCATAGGCTTGCTGAATGGTTTTTTGTACTTCAGCAGCACGTTGCAAGATGTATTGGTCTAATGCGATCAATTCGTTTACAGGTAAAGCATCTGTTGATGGCTTGAAACCATTTAAGTTTGCCAACAAGAAACGTAACGTGTTACGGATACGACGATAACCATCAGACGCACGGCTAAAGATTTCTTTACCTGCGGTCATTTCATATCGATAGTCAGCCGAAGCAATCCAGAAACGTAAACCATCTGCACCCATATCTTTGATGATGTCTTGTGGGGTGATGATGTTGCCTAATGACTTAGACATTTTACGACCTTTCTCATCCACGACGAAACCGTGAGTGAGTAGACCTTTATACGGTGCACGTTCATTAATCGCAATTGAAGTTAACAATGACGATTGGAACCAGCCACGATGTTGGTCTGAACCTTCAAGATATAAATCTGCAGGGTCTTGTAACTCTTCACGTTCACGCAACACTGCATAATGTGTAGTACCTGAGTCAAACCAAACGTCAAGTGTATCGCGTACGGCATTGTACTGTTCAGCATCTGCGCCAATGAAGTCGCTAGCATCGCGGTTATACCAACCATCAATACCTTCTTGTTCGATCAGTTTAGCGACTTCTTCAATGAGTTCAGGTGTACGAGGGTGTAATGCATTAGTATCTTTGTGTACAAAGAATGGGATTGGTACGCCCCAAGTCCGTTGACGTGAGATACACCAGTCAGGACGACCTTCGATCATCGATTGAATGCGATTTTTACCCCAATCTGGAACAAATTCGATGTCATTCTCAATCGCATTTAAAGCAGTTTGACGCAAACCTTTGGCATCCATGCTGATAAACCATTGTGGTGTTGCACGGAAGATAATCGGTGTTTTATGACGCCAGCAATGTGGATAGCTATGTTTAATCGGCTGATGTGCCCATAAACGACCTACAGCACCCAAAGCTTCGATAATTTTTGGATTGGCTTTGTAGATGTGCTCACCCGCAAAAATCGGTGCAGTTGGTAAATATACGCCATTACCACCAACTGGATTATCGACTTTTAGATTGTATTGCAGACCGACTTTATAGTCGTCCACACCGTGTCCAGGAGCAGTGTGTACCGCACCTGTACCGCTAGTCGCAATTACGTGCTCACCAACAATTACTGGGACTTGACGATCAGTAATTAAAGGATGTTGTAATAATAGCTTCTCAATGACAGCGCCTTTAAAATCAGCCAATACAACTGGATTTTCGAGCTTGTAACGTTCGATTGCTGATTCAACTAAATCTTTGGCAAGAATGAAGTTTTGTGAGCCTCGTTCAGTACTTACTTGTACCAGTTGGTAGTCAATGTCGGCATGTACTGCAACAGCTTGGTTGGCAGGTAAAGTCCACGGTGTAGTTGTCCAAATGACAATATCAGTCACATCTTGAACATCAATACTTAGACGTGCGCTTAAATCTTTAAGATCAATGACGGTGAAACCTACATCAATTGCATCAGATTTTTTGTCTTCGTATTCAACTTCTGCTTCTGCAAGTGCAGAACCACAGTCCAAACACCAGTTCACAGGCTTCAAACCTGGTTCAATATGACCCGCTTTAGCAATCGCACCCAAAGAGCGTACTATGTCAGCTTCTTGTTTGAAGTTCATGGTGAGGTAGGGATTATCCCAGTCACCAAACACGCCCATACGCACGAAGTCTTTTTTCTGTAACTCGACTTGTGTGTAAGCATATTCACGGCAGGCTTTGCGGAAGGTAGATGCGTCGACCTTGATACCAACCTTACCCACTTTCTCTTCTACTTTAAGCTCAATCGGTAATCCGTGACAGTCCCAACCAGGAACATAGGGTGCATCAAAGCCATCCATCACGCGGCTTTTGATGATGATGTCTTTTAAAACTTTATTGACTGCATGACCTAAGTGGATTTGACCATTGGCATATGGAGGGCCGTCATGAAGTACATATTTTTTCTTGCCAATACGCGATGCGCGAATCTGCTGATAAATGTTGTCGGCATACCACTCTTCTAACCATTTGGCTTCACGCACAGCCAAATTTGCTTTCATTGCAAATTCAGTATCAGGCAAATTGAGTGTGGCTTTATAATCCACTGCATTTTCAGGAGTTTGCTTATCGCTCATGCAAGTTTTCTTCCAGTTTTATCAGTCTAAACTGACATGTTCTACAAAAATGAAATTTAAAATTTAAAAAGGAAATTCTGGTGTGCGCTTACGATAGTCTCGTAGTTTTTGCACATCATCATCAATCCCAGCTTTGAGTGCTTCAAGCGAAGGGTAATTCAGTTCGCCATGTAAATAGTGAAGAAAAGTTACCCGCATCAATAGGCCATACAGATTAGCAGAAACATCAGGGAAATGTACTTCTAATCGCCACTCTGGATGATCTTGTTGAATAGCTGGACGTGTCCCGACATGACCTGCACCAAACAAACTATCAGCTTGATAACCAGCAATTCCATTCAACTCAGTATCTATATGTTGAATTTTGGCTGTGAGAGAAGCATTCTCACATACCACGTCCACCGCATAAATACCACTTAAACACGGTTTATGGCGATTTAAACGGACATTAATCGTTGGAAAATCAAGGGTACGTCCAATCTGATCGCCATATTGCACACGACCTGTAATGCTGTATGGACGACCCAATAATTTAGCAGCTAAAGCAAGATCACCTGCTTGTAAAACTTGGCGAATACGAGTTGAACTCACACGTTCACCATTTAAAGCCACCGTATTTAAATTAGTGACGTCAAATCCATAATCGCGTAGGAATTCGCTATTGCCTTGGCGGTCTTTACCAAAATGAAAGTCATCACCTAATACTAAGCTTTGAGCATTGAGTTTTAATTTGAGTAACTCAGCAAATTCGGTTGCATTAAGACTTCTAAAATACTGATCAAACTTGGCGACAGCAATATAATCCACCCCTAACTCAGTTAAATATTCTACTTTTTCTCTGAGCGAGCTAATACGTGGTGGTGCGTCATAACCTTTAAAAAATTCAAGCGGTTGTGGCTCAAAAATCATCACTAATGTTTTTAAGCCTTTGGCATCAGCCAATGTTTTCAGTTGAGCAATCATCGCTTGGTGACCCAGATGGACACCATCAAAATTGCCAATCGTTACCGCGCTCGGAGGTAACTGAAAATCTGGCGATAATGCGTTGAGACGAAGCAACTTCATGGGCGTTAAATTCAGTGAATTTTGCAAAGGCTATATATTGCCATATTCTCAGCGATTCGTCTTGTTGTTGTGTTTTTACGCAAGGAAATTTCAATATTTAAACGCAATATATCATTTTTATTGATTCATTAAATAAAAATAAATCAGTTTTTCTTATTAATTGGGTCGCTTAAGATAGCTTAATCGCCGCTATAGATCGAGAAAAAGATGAAAAAGCCATTTTATCAGCTAGAACAAAGCAGAGATGTGATTCGCCATTTTACCCCAAACTGGTTTACTGCAACCATGGGAACAGGTGTGGTCGCGATGATTTTAGCACAGCTGCCTTTCGCTTCATCAATCTTGTTTATGCTTGCGACTAAATTATGGCAGTTCAATATCTTATTATTTATCACTTTCAGTATCCTTTATGGCTTGCGTTGGATTCTATTTCCGACTGAAGCAAAACAGATTTTTAACCACCCAAACATGAGTTTGTTTTTAGGTGCGATACCGATGGGACTAGCGACGATTGCGAATGGTTTCCTGAGCTTTGGGGTGCATTTATATGGTGATATTGCGGTTCAGATAGCGACTTATCTTTGGTATCTCGATGTATTTTTTGCGGTGCTGATTGCCTGGGTGGTGCCATTTTGTATGTTTAGCTGCCAGGACCATCAATTGCAACGCATGACTGCGGTTTGGTTGTTGCCAATCGTGGCATGTGAGGTGGCTGCGAGTTCTGCAGGGTTACTATTACAGCATTTGGCGGCTGATCAGCACGCTTTAGCGATCTTGATCATGGGTTATGTGCTGTGGGGGATTTCTGTATTGCCTGCTTTTGCAATCTTAACCATTTTAATGTTACGTCTGGCTTTGCATCAGTTGCCTGAAAAAGAAGTCGCGATTTCTAGCTGGTTATGTTTAGGACCGATTGGAACAGGGGCAATGGCTTTGTTGTTACTCGGTCAGCAAGCTCCACGTATTTTGAATGCTGCTGGATTAGAAGAATTGGCGACAATAGTGCCAGCCTTAGGTGTCATTGGTGGCTTGGTGTTATTGGGCTTTGGCTTGTGGTGGTTTGGCATCGCAGTTTTAACGACTGTACGTCACGCGCGTACAGGGATTCCTTTTAACCTTGGTTGGTGGGGGCTGACTTTCCCATTTGGTGTATTTATTTTAGCGATCTTTAATTTGGCGCATCAGTTACAGTTCAATTTCTTTACGTATATTGCTGTAGCTTTGAGTATTGTTTTGCTAGCGTTATGGGCTTTGGTGATGAAAAAAACAGTGGTTGGTGCATATAGTGGTCAACTATTTTTCTCTCCTTGTTTGGTCGCCTTACAGCAAAAGATGCAATAAGATAATCGTTGTGCAAGAGCACACCTTTTTATGTGTGTTGGCTTTAATCTGAATAGAGTATGTGGTTATGAATGCTGATGTTGCTTTGATGATGGCACTGCCAAATGAATCAAAAGGTCTATTTGAGCAAGCTGGAATTGAAGTTCACTATAGTGGTATCGGTAAAATTAATGCAGCATTCAAGGCATTTGAGGTAATCCAAAAAACGGGATGTAAAACCTTGATCAACTTGGGTAGTGCTGGGAGCTCTCATTTTAATGCACATAGTTTAGTTGAGGTGACGACTTTCGTGCAGCGTGATATGGATGTATCACCCTTGGGCTTTGCGGTCGGGGTCACGCCTATGGATGAACATTTACCTGCTGAGATTCATACACCAGCCTATTTTGAATATTTACCTAAAGGTATTTGTGGTACAGGCGATTCATTTGAAACTGGGGTTCCAAAGGTTCATTGCAATTTAGTAGATATGGAAGGTTATGCTCTGGCAAAGGTATGTCAAAAACTTGGTGTGCGGTTGATTTCCGTAAAATATATTACGGATGGAGCAGATGATACTGCTCATTTAGACTGGGAAGAAAACCTATTGGTAGGAGCACAAAAACTGCTCGCTTTGTATCAAGTTCACTTCTAATAAAAAAGCCCATCGATCGAGATGGGCTTTTTTTAATGGGCTAATTTAGCGAGGGATCACACCATAAAGCATCATGTGCACGGTATGTTCAATCGTGCGTTGGTACATGCTGCGATTGCGTAAAGTTTTGCCTGTCACCATCTCCATTTGTGTAGCAAAATCCGCATAATTCTGCGTAATTGCCCAAATGTTAATAATCAACAGTTCTGCATCGATTTCTTTTGAGATTTTTCCTTGTTCTTGCCAAGTTTGGATCACTTTAGTTTTGCGTTTAAACAACTTTTTTAAAGGTCCTTTTAAGATCGGCAAGATATGTGGAGCACCTTGGATGATCTCTAAAGCAAACAAACGAGATGCTTTAGGTTGGTCGCGTGAGCTTTCGAGTTTTTGAATGAGATAGTCAGTAAGTGCTTGAGTAGGCTCAAGTTCTGCTTCTAAAATTTGCAAAGGTGCAAGCCATTTCTGTAATACAGTTGTCAGCACCTCAACATAAAGCGATTCTTTATTTTCATAGTAATAGAAAATATTCGATTTATGCATATTTGCAAGTTGTGCAATCTCATCCAAACTTGCGCCGCTGAACCCATAGACGGAAAAAACATCTAGGGCAGCATTCAGCAGTTGATTGCGCTTTTGTGTACTTTTTTTCTGTTCCATCTGCGAGCTTGATTCAAAAAATGTCCTTGACATTGTAAGATAAATTCATATATCTGTGCACAAGAACACATTTTTTTTTAGCAAAAATCGTTCAGTTCTTAGATTAACGGTAAAAACTGACCATTTTGGGTATCTTCTGCCGCTTATTTTGTAGACAAAAACAGAACGATCAGTCATTTTTCTTAGTCGTAAAACATATAGCTCAAGTGGCTAAAACAGCCTCTAAAACCTGCTGTTCTAGGCGTGTGAAGGCAATATTCTTAACGCGTGGACGAGCTAAATCTACGTTGAAACTCTGTTTAATGTGACCTTGATCGAGCAAGATAATACGATCTGCCAGTTGAACGGCCTCACTAACATCATGGGTCACTAAAATAGCGGTAAAACCTTGCTCATTCCAAAGTTGTTCGATGAGATTTTGCATCTCTAATCGTGTGAGCGCATCTAATGCACCTAATGGCTCGTCCAGTAGTAGAATGCGAGGCGCATGCGATAGAGCACGCGCTAAAGCAACACGTTGACGTTGTCCCCCTGAAAGTTGAGTGGGCCAATGTTCGGCTTTATCTTTTAAGCCCACTTTTTCTAGCAATTGCTCGGTAAATTTATATTTTTCTTTGGCTAATCCAAGTTGCGTATTTTTCAATACACTTTTCCATGGTAGTAGACGTGGATCTTGAAACATGACCCTAATATCAGCATTGGTAATCCCTTCTCTAAAATGGCGTGCAGATTGATATTTGATTTCGCCATAACTTGGTTTTTCCAGTTGGGCGATTAAACGTAACAATGTGCTTTTACCACAACCACTACGTCCAACAATTGCAACAAATTCACCTGCTTGAATATCTAAATCTAGATCTTCTAATACTTTGACATCACCATAATATTTATAGAGTTGCTCAATTTGAATAGCAGCCCCATTGCTATTGTCATCCTTTGATAGTGAGTCTTGGGTGCGAGATTCACTTAAGAATTTTAGGTTGAGATTCGTCATAAATTGATCCTTTTTATTTTTGATAGCCTGCATGCCAACGCAATAAATAACGTTCTAATATCTGTGCAAAAACATCAGCTAGTTTTCCAAGTAGGGCATAGAGCAAAATGCCGACCAAAACGATATCTGTTTGTAAAAATTCACGTGCATTCATAGTCATATAACCAATACCAGATTGCGCTGATATCGTTTCAGCTACGATCAGAAGCACCCAAACCAAGCCGAGTGAAAAACGAAAACCGACTAAAATCGAAGGCATGGCCCCAGGTAAAATAATTTCTTTATACAGTTGCCAGCGACTCAGACCATAACTTTTTCCCATTTCGATTAGTTGAGGGTCAACAGAACGAATACCGTGATAAGTGTTGATATAAATTGGGAAAAACACACCGACTGCAACTAGAAATAATTTGGCTGTTTCGTCAATACCGAACCATAAAATAACCAATGGAATCAGTGCTAAAGCAGGAATATTGCGGATCATTTGTAGAGTGGTATCGAGTAAGGTCGATGCGATCCGTGATGAACCATTCAATAACCCGAGCAGTAGACCTAGACCGCCTCCGATGAGTAATCCTAGTAATGCCCGTCCAGCGCTGACCTTTACGTGCTGCCAAAGCTCGCCACTAATTAGTAAGTGCCAAAAGGCACTCACTACAGAGGTCGGTGCGGGAAGAACACGACTTTGCAATAGACCCGAACTTGATGCAACTTGCCATATCACGATCAATAAAATAGGGAATAGCCACGGTAAAAGATTGGTAAAAATGCGTTGTGTTCCACGTGAAACATTTTGTGTAGTCATACGGTCTCCTTATTTAACACTTTAGGCTGTTTGGCTTCGGGCACATAATTGTTGGCAATGATTTCTCCGAAGGGGCCTGTTAAATGAGGTTGTGCAAGTTTCTCTCGTGTTCTTAGTGGCAATAACGGAAACACCAATTCTGCAAAACGGATTGATTCTTCTAAATGTGGATAGCCTGAGAAGATAAAAGTATCGATACCTAACTCAGCATATTCTTGAATACGTGCAGCAACGGTTTCTGGATCACCAACCAAGGCTGTGCCTGCGCCGCCACGGACTAAACCAATACCTGCCCATAAGTTTGGTGAGACCTCCAACTGATCTTTACGCCCGCCGTGCAAAGCTGCCATGCGCTGCTGGCCGACAGAGTCCATTTGTGCAAATTTTTTCTGCGCTGCTGTAATAGTCTCATCATCTAAATATTGAATTAATTCATCGGCTGCTGCCCAAGCTTGTTGGTTGGTCTCGCGTACTATCACATGTAAACGGATTCCATAATTCAAGCTACGGCCTTTGGAAGCGGCCTTAGCTTTTAAATATTCGATTTTGTCTTTTACAGCAGCAGGTGGTTCACCCCATGTTAAATAGGTATCCACTTGTTCCGCCGCAAGTTCAGTAGCATCTTCTGATGAGCCGCCAAACCAAAGGGGAGGATAAGGTTTTTGCACAGGTGGGTACAAAAGTTTGGCATCGTCAACGCTTAAGCGCTCACCATGAAAAGTGAATGATTCACCAGTATGTGATCGGCTTAGGATTTCACGCCAAATTTTTACATATTCAGATGCCGTTTGATAACGCGTACTATGGTCTTCATATAAACCATCACCTTTGAGTTCTTGCTCATCACCACCAGTCACAAGATTCAATAAAATACGACCATTTGATAAGCGATCAAATGTGGCAGCCATTCGTGCAGCGAGTGCAGGCGTCGTGATTCCTGGTCGAAGTGCGACTAAAAATTTAAGCTGTTTTGTGGCATCGATGAGGCTTGCTGCGGTGATCCAAGGGTCTTCACAAGAGCGACCAGTTGGAATTAATACTCCTGCATAGCCAAGATTATCTACAGCAACCGCAATCTGTTTCATATAAGCATGATCGACCTGACGAGCACCCTTGCTGGTGCCTAAATAACGACTGTCACCGTGAGTGGGAATAAACCAAAAAATATTCATGTCGATGTTCCTTATGAAAGTAAAATAAGCATTTATTTGGCAGACCAGACGCTGCGCTGAACGTCTATTTGCACAGGGATCAATTGCTCTTGTTGAAATAAATCGGCAATCTCTTGTTGGTGGAGAGTTACCTCTGTTGTGAGAGGAAGTACAGGCGAAGGTTTTGGTCTTTTGTCTAAAACACGTTGAGCAACTTGACTATCTAAGCCTGTACTGCCTGCATAGATTTTTAAGGCTTGATCTTGGTGTTTTACGATCCAGTGATCTGCATCATTGATCGCATTTATGACTTTCTGTACAGCTTGAGGATGCTTCTGGATGAAATTTGGGTTGCCAATATAAAAAGAATAAGTGGTTGGGAAAGATCGCCCGTCAATCAACGTTTTGGTATGACCCTGTAATTCTGCAGTGCCCAAATAAGGTTCCCAAATTGCCCAAGCATCTACCGCTTGTTTGTCAAATGCAGCACGTGCATCAGAGGGCGGTAACCAAATGGGTTCGATATCTTGCCAAGACAATTGAGCTTTCTGTAAGGTCTTAGCGAGCAGCTCATGTGCACTAGAACCTCTTTGCACAGCAATTCGTTTACCTTTCAAATCTTGTAGTGTATTGATTTGGCTATTGGGGTGAACCAATATGGCTTGTGCAGTAGGTGCGACAACTTCATAAGCCACATAAGTTAATGGCTTGGCAGCTGCTTGAGCAAAAATAGGTGGTGTATTTCCAACAGAACCAAAATCGACAGCACCAACAGCCAATGCTTCAAGTAATTGTGGACCTGCAGGAAATTCACGCCATTCAATTTTGGCATTTGGAAAGGCTTGCTCGAATAATTTCTGTTGTCTTGCGACCAGTAGATTCAGCGAAGATTTTTGGAAGCCGATGGAAAGTGTTTTTACCGCACTATTTTCAGTAGAGCTCGCAGTGTCTGCCGACGGCTGTTCGATTTTTTGACAGCCTCCGATTGTCGCTGCCGCGATCAATAAACCCAAAATTGAAACCTTAGAAAACACCTTCATCGGGATCTCCAATTATTTAACATCGTTTTTTAGAATGGCATCTTGGATGACAAGCTGCTTTGGAATAAGTTTTTGCGCAAAAAATGCATCAGCAACGTATTGTTGTTCTTTAGCGACTTTTTCAGAGATTGGTTGAACACCGAAACCCATACGAGAGATTGATGTTTTTAAAACCGCAAATTCCAGCCCTGTCGGTTTTTCGAGTAATTTAGCTGCGTCATCAGGATGTGCTTTGACCCAGTCAGTTGTTTGATTCAGAGTGGCAACTAGAGTTTTCAAAACTGCTGGATTGGATTCAGCAAACGTACGATCAGCCAAATAGAATTGATGATTACTAACCAGATGTTCACCGTTCGCAATTACTCGAGCTTGGATTTGATGTTCTGCAGCAGAGAAGAATGGGTCCCAAATCACCCAAGCATCGACGGCACCTTTTTCAAAAGCAGCACGGGCATCAGAAGGAGGGAGATAAACGGGTTGAATGTCATTGAGCGTGAGGTTATGCGCTTCAAGCAGTTTTAATAAAAGATAATGAACGTTTGAACCTTTGTTTAAAGCAACACGTTTACCCTTCAAATCTTGTATTGATTGAATCGGAGAATCTTTCTGCACAATCAGAGCTTCAGCAGTAGGTGCAGGTGGTTGGTTTGCAACGTAAACTAAGTTAGGGTTCGCTGCTTGAGCAAAGATAGGTGGTGCTTCACCTGCTTCACCAAATACTACGCTCCCAACATTTAAACCTTCTAAGAGTTGAGGACCCGCTGGAAACTCGACCCATTTAATATTCACACCCTGAGCAGCAAGACTTTTTTCTAATTCACCTTTTGCTTTGACAATCGGCAAGATGCCATATTTCTGGAAGCCGATGTTTAATGTTGTGGTTTCTTGTTTTGTTTCTGCTTGCTGTTCAGGTTTTTTAGCACAACCAGAAATACCCAATAAGCTGCCAAGACTTGCAGCAAGAAGTGTGTATTTTAGCCATGAAGAATGCATTGAAATGTTCATAGTGGTTGTGCTCCCCGTAAATCCAAAAAGATCTAAATAAGTGAGCAACTAAACTAGAACGCTTTTTATTGCAGAAAAAATAAATAATCAGGCTTTAGTTATCAGTAAAAGTGCAAAATAGAAAAAAGAATAAGTTTAGTGATTTATTGAATAATGAAGGAATTAAAAAATCTCACCTAAGCTAATGTTTATTATATCTTTTAAATTTTCTTTAAGGTTTTAGATCAAATTAAATTAAAACAATAATCACAGTATTGAGCGATTCGAAGATATCTTTATCAGAAATAAAAATATCTTCACGTACTTGAATTAGTTCAATGCCTTTTTAAACACAAGTGAATTTCTTTGATAATTATAGAGCGCTTGGCGAGCGTTGGGTAAGTCATCCACAGTGGCAGGAAGAAATCCTTGCTCTAAAAACCAGTGACCTGTTCGAGTGGTGAGAACGAATAATTGTTGTATACCTTGCTGTTTGGCTTTGCTTTCCAAGAATTGCAGAATTTGGCTGCCACGATTGGATTTTCGATAGCTAGAATCGACTGCAACACAGGCAATTTCCGCTGAACGAATTTCATCGTCCTGTGCAGGTATTGGATACAATGCAGCGCAAGCCAAGATCATGCCATCTCGTTCAATCACTGCAAATTGTTCAATCTCACTCTCAAGACGTTCCCGAGAGCGATAAACCAAAATACCTTCTTGTTCGAGTGGACGAAGTAGATTAATGAGACCACCAACATCATGGATATTGGCAATTCGAACTTCTTCATAATGTGCATCGGTAATCATGGTACCTATACCATCACGAGTGAATAACTCCTCGATCAATGCGCCATCATAAGCATAAGAAATTAAATGTACACGATGAACCCCTGATAAAGAGGCTTGTTGAGCTTGTTTTAAATGTAATGAAAATTCAGGATTATCTGCTTGGAACTGTTGAATATAAGGTTCAAGTTGACGAGGGCTTAGTTCACGAAGCAAGTGCTGTTTTTGATTCATTAAACCTTGTTTTTCACCCAAGAAAATAAGTTTATCGGCTTTAATCGCAGTTGCGGTTTTGGTTGCAACCTCCTCAGCCAGTAAATTAAACACCTCACCTGTGGTGGAGTAGCCTGTCGGTCCTAGCAATACAATATTGTGATTATCTAAATGACGCTGAATTGCATCTGTATCGATTGAACGTACATCACCTGTCAGTTGGAAATCGATACCATCACGAATACCATAAGGTTTTGCGGTGACAAAATTACCCGATACAACATCAATACGGGCGCCGTACATCGGTGAGTTCGCAAGACCCATAGACAGGAGTGCTTCGATTTCTAAGCGAATCGAACCAACAGCATTCATAACGCCGCGTAAAGACTCGCGTGTCGTTACACGACGATTTTGATGAAAAGGTGTTTCAATTTTGCGTTCAAGCAAATTTTGATTAATTTGAGGACGTGCACCATGTACTAGGATCAGACGAATACCTAACGAGTGCAGTAAGGCAATATCATGGATGATATGTTGGAAATTATCATGTTGAACCGCTTCACCGCCAAACATCAGGACGAATGTTTTATCACGATGAGCATTGATATAAGGTGCTGAATGGCGAAACCAATGTACATAATCTTGCGCTGTACTATTTGAAGTTTCAGTGATTTGGTTCGCCATATCGATCTCAGATTTACTGCAATTTATTTGATTCTAACCAAAAAAAGCAAAAGATAAATCTCTTAGTACTGTTGTAGCGAATTTAAATTGCTCAACTGAGGTTTCAAAGGTTTAGAAACCGACAATACGAATAATACTATTATCATCGGAATTGACTAGAATGTAGTCATTATTGATTTTATACCATTGTTCATTTCGACCCGGTTTCGGAAGATTATTTTGTTTATAATCGACTTTATAACCATTACCTCGATAATGTTGAGGCATCACATAACCTGCTTGCCAGCGATGTTGTTTCAAACGTTCAACACCACGTTCTTCGCGCATACGACGTTCACGCATACGATTTTCATTATCCGAGTTATCTAAACCACGACCTTGCCAACCACCTCGCGCGTCTTCTCCGCGATCAAAGTGTGGACCTGCGATGCTGTTCATACTACTTAATACAGCGGTTGAACCTAAAACAAAGATAATGAAAATTTTTTTCATGATGCACCTTAGTGACTTCGGATGTCTCTCATGTGAAAACTGTAACTTAAAAATGCAGAGAAACTGTGAAGATCAATTCATGATTCGTTTAAAACTATGAAGATTCCTTCAGCAGCCTCTCTCACTCATCCATTAGAATTTTTATCATTCTAGCTTTGAGCATCTATGCTTTGACCATTCATTTCTAAACTGTCATCACCCATCAAATATAAATAGGCAGGCATGATGCTATCTGGTGTTGGTAAAACCTTCGGATCCTCTTCAGGATAGGCTTTTGCTCGCATGGCTGTTCGCGTCCCACCAGGATTGATGCAGTTGAATCGAATATTCGGATAAGTGTTTTCAGCTGCAAAAATTTTACTCATCGCTTCAATAGCGACTTTTGAAACGGAGTAAGCCCCCCACAATGCACGAGCTTCTCGACCTACACTTGAACTGGTAAATACAACTGAAGCGCGATCAGACTTTTCGAGTAAAGGTAATAATGCTTGAGTTAATGCAAAAGGCGCTCTTAGATTAACGGCCATAACATCATCCCAAACATCTACAGGATAATGTGCTAATTCGACGCGATCACCTAACATGCCTGCATTATGTAAAATACCGTCTAAACGACCAAACTGTTGCTCGAGCGTGTCGACCAATAGCTCATAGTCATGGCTTGATGCGGTAGACAGCTGTAAAGGTAAAATTGCAGGTTGAGGTGCACCTAAGCCCTCAATTTCATCATAAATAACTTCAAGCTTATTCAGTGTGCGACCATGTAATACGACGGTTGCGCCATGCAAGGCATAACTAATAGCAGCCGCACGCCCAATTCCATCACCCGCACCTGTAATTAGAATAATGCGGTCTTTTAATAGATCAGGATGAGGTTGATATTCTGAATATTTCATTGTTATGCCTCCTATAATTATCTTTAATGCTTAACCCATCATACGCTGATTTTCTGACAAAACAGTGATTTTCTGTTTGAGCAATTCATGTAATTCCGGAACTGTTTGGATAATCGCATCTGCATTCCACGCATCAAGGTCGTCACGTGATTCAATTGGTAAATAACCATACGCGGCCAAAATCGTATACATACTCGCATTACGACCTGCATCGATATCACGAGGATGATCACCAACATAGATGATTTCTTCGGCAGCAATTTGAAGTTGTTTTGCAGCCAAATACATCGGTTCAGGATCTGGTTTGGTATTTTGAACATCTTCGGGGCAAACCAAGACTGAACAACGTGAGCTGAGATTTAACTCTTTAAGCAATGACTCACTCAGACCACGTGGTTTGTTGGTTACGATACCCCATGGAATTTGTTTTGCTTCTAGCTCTTCGAGTAAAGGGTACATACCATTAAAAAGGTTTGTATCTACAACGATATTTTCACCATATACATCTAAAAAGCGTTGGCGATGAGCGAGAAACACTGGATCAGTCACGTCTAATTCTGGATAGACCAATTTCACCATGGCTCGAGCGCCTTCTGACACTTGAGTTCGAATTAACTCTGCATCAACAACTGGACGTTGTTCATCACGACACATCTGTTGAATGATGCGAATAAAGTCAGCCGCAGTGTCTATGAGCGTTCCATCAAGATCGAATAATACCGCTTTCATTAGGCACCTGTATTGGTAGTATGAACCATATAATTCACATCGACATTTGGGGCTAACCAATAGTGCTTGGTGATTGGATTATAGTGAAGACCAATCATTTCTTTTAAGCTAAGACCAGCGTTGCGAATATCATGCGCCATTTCAGATGGGCGAATG
Source organism: Acinetobacter sp. AOR34_HL (assembly GCF_027854795.1). Taxonomy (NCBI): domain Bacteria; kingdom Pseudomonadati; phylum Pseudomonadota; class Gammaproteobacteria; order Moraxellales; family Moraxellaceae; genus Acinetobacter; species Acinetobacter sp. AOR34_HL. The sequence goes on from NZ_JAKTID010000082.1 coordinate 22,394, forward strand.
AATTTATGATAATCGTGTGTGCCTTTTGGTAGTAAACGTAACACGTACTCAGCGCCAATGATCGCAAACAAATACGATTTAGGATTACGGTTGATCGTTGAAAAGAATACATGACCACCTGGTTTCACCAAGCTTTGACATGCTTTTACAATCGAAGCTGGATCAGGCACGTGCTCCATCATTTCCATGCATGTGACAACATCGTATTGACCTGCTTGTTCTAGCGCAAGCTGCTCAACAGGGATTTGGCGATATTCAATGTTTTGTACATTTTCTTGTTGTGCGTGCAGACGACCGACCGCGAGCGGGGCTTCGCCCATATCAATACCGAGAACATCTGCACCACGACGTGCCATACTTTCCGCGAGGATGCCACCACCGCAACCGACATCCAAAACTTTCTTGCCTGCCAATCCACCTACACGCTCATCAATCCAGTTTAAACGTAATGGGTTAATTTGATGGAGAGGGCGGAATTCAGAATGTTGATCCCACCATTTGGCAGCCAATGCTTCAAATTTTGCGATTTCTTGTGGGTCAACATTCAATTGCGACATGGTGTCACCTCTATTTATTGGCATAATGATCTAGGTCTAGTGTAGCGATTCTTGAAAAAAAAGCGATAAATCCTATAAAAAACTTCACAGAAGCAAAACGAATTGATCGTGTTTGATTTATATTTAGCATATAAACTTACGAAAAATGCTTAGAGGAAAAGCAAACTCAATGAAAAAGTTAGTATTAGGTGGTTTAAGTGCGGTTGCAATGGCGTTTTCAATGAATGCTATGGCGGCTAATTTTGTTGCTGGTAAAGATTATACGGTGGTTGCGAATCCAGTGAAGACCGCTGCACCAGCAGGCAAACTCGAAGTACGTGAATTCTTTTGGTACGGATGTCCACATTGCTTCAAACTTGAGCCACATATGCAAACGTGGTTAAAGAAGATTCCAAGTGATGTTTATTTCTTACGTACACCTGCTGCGATGAATAAAGTATGGGAGCAGGGCGCACGTGGTTACTACGTTTCTGAAGCGCTTGGCGTACGCAAGAAAACCCATATTCCATTGTTCCATGCGATTCATGAAGGTGGTCAACAAATCTTTGACCAAGCTTCTCAAGCAAAATTCTTTGCACGTTATGGTGTGCCAGAACAGAAATTTAACAGTATGTTCAATTCATTCCCTATTACTGCAAAAATTGCTGAATCTAACAAATTAGCTCAACAATATCAGTTGACGGGTGTTCCAGCAGTTGTAGTAAATGGCAAATATGTGGTGCAAGGTGAAGATGCTAAAGTGACTCAAGTCGTTGACTTCCTACTTGAGAAAGAGCGTAAAGCTAAATAATTGGCATGCTTCGATCATAAAAAAGGACTGTCATCACAGTCCTTTTTTTATTTAAGCGTTTTCATCGAGCTGAAATTCTTTTAGATCGATCTGTACTGTTTGAGTAGGTAAAGATAGCGCTTGGCTGACATAGAGATTAATCAGTTTTTGGCGAGAGCCAATTGAACGTTGGTAATAGCTTGAGTTCAATAATAGTGCTGCGCCATAAGTCAGAGACCAAATATAAGATAAATAGTCTCGAATCGACATATCGTAGTTCTGTGATTTTAAATATTTTTCAGTCATGTCTTTGAGTGAAACAATACGTTGTTGGCGAACAGCGTATAGTTCATCAAACAAATGTTTGAGTTTCGACTCTGTCATGGTCAGATGTTCTTCTAACTGATGTAAAAGAATCGTACGACTCGGCGCCGTTAAATGATGCAGCATATAACGAGGGGCATATTCTTTGAAATCTGTATTGTATTGATCCGAAATCTTGAGAATTTCTTTTTCATTTTGAATGATCAGTTCAAGTAACAATTCATTTTTGCTACGGAAATGCTTATATAAGGTGCCTTTTGCGATATCCAGTTCGGCAACCAGTTCATCGAGGGTCATTTCTTGGTTGTTTTCTAATAATAGCTTTTCCGCAACCTGCAAAATTTTTTCTTTACGTATTAAGAACTGAGTATGACGATCAGGATTCATGATGCTTTTAAGCTCCTCATAGTGTTCTAAACGGCATCGCGCTATTGTCTAATGCATCATAACGCTTAGCAATGCTTTTATATATCAACCTTTCATATTGATATGATCAAGCGTTTTGAGGTTCCCAGTTTGAGATCCCACGAAATAGTAAGCGCACTTGAGTCGCTGCATTATCGATAAATAAATTTTGCTGTTCTAACAAATGATCAATCGTGAACTGTTTGGGTAAGTTGATCCATGTCATCGCCCATGTAAAGGACATATTAATCAAAATCGTTGATAAGACTTGGAGGTCTTTGGCTTCCCTAATATGTTTGAAGGTTTCGAGTTTGCACAGGTCAATGGCAAGATCTTCAATCAAAAATTCGATTTCACGGGCAATCGCAATTCGTACTGTTTCAGAACCACCCCAACGTTCAGCGATCATAAATTGCCACTGTTGAGGGCTATGATTTACTGCTTGGACAAACAACTCAATGCTGGTTCGTGTTTTCGCAGACCCGCTGTGTTGTAAATAACTTTGCCCCAGTTGATGAATCAGGCTTTTGAGATGCAAAGAAACTTGATCAACGAGTTCTTGCCCTAACGCATCCATGTCTTGGAAATGACGATAAAACGCCGTTGGTACTAAACCAACTTCGCGAGCCACTTCACGCAAACTGATACTACTAAATGAGCGTCCAGAAGTACTGAGATGGAGTGCTGCATCAAGCAGAGCTTGTCGGCTCTGTTGTTTTCGTTCATCTCTAATCGACATGAAAAAGATCCATTGAATTCATACAGCAGAGTCTAGCAAAAAAAACATGATTTTTTTAGCCCTGAGCGAGGATTAAACAAAGCAACTTTGTCCTGAGAGGTGTCTAAAGCCTAGCAAGAAAATGAGCAGCTAGGCTGCAAATAGAATTTATATCAATACTTTCTTTGTTCTCATAACCATTTAATGCCTGTTAAGAAGTGAAGTTGCCAAGCGAGAAAAGAAACATGTTTTGTTAGGGCTAGATTTGCTGATTAATCCATTATTTTTTTCTCGTCATTTTAGCGATTTATAAAAAAGTATTAAAAATAACCAAAAAATAGTGAACAAGTGTTGACTCAGTGAACACAAATTAATATAGTGTACACATGTTCACTACATGAACATTTGTTCACTCAATATAAATAGCCAGATACAAAACGAGGAACGTATGAACGCTAAGTTAAATTATCAACCGCATTGGGTTCGTGAAGATTTTGTTGATTTTATCCTTGCAAAGGTTAACCCGATGTGGACTTTGCGCCGCATTATGGCAAAAATCGAAGCGATTGAGCCGATTGCAGATGAAATGATCAAGGTCACTTTAAGCAGTAACAATAAATTTACAACCTATCAGCCTGGTCAATTTGTGATGGTGACGGTTCGTATTGATGGTGTGCTGCATCAACGAGCGTATAGCTTGGTGAGTTCACCAAGTCACGACAAATTGGTATTGGGTATAAAAAAACAAGGTCGTGTATCTAACTATTTAGCCAACAGCGCACGTGCTGGTGATGTGATTGAAATTACTCAGGCGATGGGCGAATTTACGCTAAAAGACTTTGATACAGAAGAAGGTAAACAACCAATTCTTTTGGTATCTGCAGGTAGTGGTATTACGCCGATTATTCCGATTGCGAAACAGGCTTTAGCACGTTCAAATCAACCTGTAACGTTGATTTATTACTCACGTGATCCAGCGTTCCGTACTGAATTGGAAACACTGGCAGCAGAATATGCGCACTTTAAGCTACACATTATTGTCGATAGTGCTGAACAACCTGCTTATTTTGATGAAGAAACTTTGGATCGTTTGTGTGTCGATGCTGCTCAACGTCAAACCTATGTGTGTGCTGCTCCAGGGTTGATGAAAGCGACACGTCAAATCTGGGCGAAACGTGGTTGGTTAGACCGTTTAACGCAAGAAAGCTTCTTGCCAGTGACGATGGATGTGGATGCTCAAATCCAACCAGTCAATTTCCGCCGCAGTATGCAAGAGTTTGAAGGCCGTGGCAACCTATTGGCCAGTGCTGAAGCTGCGGGTTTGAAACCATCTTTTGGTTGTCGTATGGGGATTTGTAATACCTGTGTTTGTACCAAGGTTAGTGGTGCAGTGAAAAATCTACTTACAGGTGAAATCGATAACCAAAACAATGTGCAAATTAAGTTGTGTGTGAGTGAAGCGGTGAGTCCCGTTGAGATTGACCTTTAATTCATATTGACCAGATAGAGAATAATATTATGAACATGATGACAGTAAATCCGACTAAAACGATTCCTCCAATCAAATTTGGCGGTAATACAAGCCGTGCATTAACACCAGAAGAAGTACAAGAGTTTGGCCGTAAGATTGAAGCCATCCGTACTGAAACCATGGCTAAAATTGGCAAAGAAGATTCTGATTATATTTATAAAGTACGTAACTTTGTACGCTACACCGAAATTGCGTCACGCGGCATGTTGATGTTTGGTGGTTGGATTCCACCTGTATGGTTATTAGGTACCGTTATGCTAGGCGTATCTAAAATCGTTGAAAATATGGAACTTGGTCATAATGTGATGCATGGTCAGTTCGACTGGTTAAATGATCCAACGCTTAATGGTGCAACCTACGACTGGGATACGGTGTGTACGGGTGAAGATTGGAAATATACGCATAACTATAAACACCATACTTATACTAATGTGTACGGCATGGATCATGACATTAGTGGTTATGGCGTGATGCGTATGAGTCGTGAGCAAAAGTGGGAACCTCGCTTTTTGTTTAACGTACCAACGGGTTTTGTATTATCTACGGGTTTTGAATGGCTATTGGCTTTACAACGTCTAGAGATGGAAAAAGTATTATTTGATGGCACCAAAACTTGGAAAGAAGTGTATGTAGAATCCAAAAATCTACGCAAAAAGATGGTACGTCAGTTTGGTAAAGATTATGTGCTGTTCCCATTGATTGCTGGCCCAATGTTCTTGCCAGTATTAGCGGGTAACTTTGTTGCCAATCTGATCCGTAACTACTGGGCATCGACCGTGATTTATTGTGGTCACTTTACAGAAGACTCTGAAATTATCACTGACAATATTGATAATGAAACCAAAGCAGAGTGGTACTTGCGTCAGATTCGTGGTTCAGCAAACTTTACTGGCGGTAAAATCATGCATTTCTTAAGTGGCAATTTGAGTCATCAAATCGAACATCACTTGTTCCCTGATGTACCTGCCAACCGCTATCAAGAGATGGCACCTAAAGTACGTGCAGTCTGTGCAGAGTTTGGTCAACAGTACAATACAGCGCCGTTTGGATCTCAAATTGTGAGTGTGTATAAACGTCTGGCGATTCACTCTTTGCCTGACAATGTAGTAGACCGTTTGGTGGCGATCAAACATAGCTTTGTTGATGCAGTGAAAAGCATGTTTGGTAAAGCTGCTTAATTAAGATAGAGCATTGCTTGAGTCATTAAGCGATGCTCTTTACCAACAAGCAAAAGGGAAAGTACGTGTAATTGAGATATACTATGGTGCAATTATAGTTGTGCTATCGTTTTAAGGAATTATTATGCGTATTGACCAAAGAGCATTAGACCAGTTACGTGACGTAAAGATTACGCGTAATTATACCCGTTACGCTGAAGGTTCAGTTTTGGTTGAATTTGGCCATACCAAAGTGTTGTGTACAGCAAGCATTGATAATTCAGTACCTCGTTTCTTGAAAGGTCAGGGACAAGGTTGGGTAACTGCGGAATATGGCATGTTACCACGCTCAACGCACACGCGTAGTGATCGTGAGGCAGCACGTGGTAAGCAAACGGGTCGTACTCAAGAGATTCAACGATTAATCGGTCGTAGTCTTCGTGCGATGGTGGACTTGAAGAAGTTGGGTGAAAACACGATTACGATAGACTGTGATGTGATCCAAGCGGATGGCGGTACACGTACTGCTGCAATCACAGGTGCAGCGGTTGCATTGGTAGACGCAATGAATGTATTGCTGAGCAACAAGAAAATTAAACATGACCCATTAAAAGGTTTAGTGGCAGCGATCTCAGTCGGAATGTATCAAGACGAAGTCCTACTAGATTTATGCTACGAAGAAGATTCAAATTGCCAAACGGATTTAAACGTGGTGATGACACAAGCAGGTGAATTTATTGAAATTCAAGGGACGGCAGAAGACAAACCGTTCACACGCCAGCAGTGTAATGCCATGTTAGAGCTTGCAGAAAAAGGAATCTCAGAGTTGATTCAAAAGCAACAGCAAGCACTCGGTTGGTAAGTTCCAGTTGATAGTGCGGGCGGTCTGGTTTTTTTAGACCGCCTTTTTTTATTTAAGATTAGATCAGAAGGAAATAATAAATAGCCAAAAAGATAACCATGCCCCATGTAATAAAACCAACAATTAAAACCTCAGTGCTCTCAATATCAACGTGACGTCTCAATCGATAAGCAGATACAACACAATATCCAGTGCCACGAATTAAGCCTTCGATAATCACTTCAAAAATGATATACAGAAAAAAACGGATGATTTGAAAAAGCAAAGTAAAGAAGGCTTCGAAAATAGATTCCATTTTTTATGATTTAAAATAGTTTATGGGTCAATGTATCTCTAAGCGACATAAAAATAAACATGATCAATGAATATCTATCTCTACATAGACGCATTATAAATTTTCAAACGGTAACAATACCCGCTTATTCAGCTCATCTTAGTTTGGTACGCTTGCGTAAATTGAAAATAACAAGGAGGGGGAATAATGGTTCAAGTATTTCTCATTTTTTTAACAGCAGTGACTTTTGTTTTGATGGCTGTTGATCCACGCCCTACTGATTCGACACAAGCTAAGTCAGCTTGGAATGAAAAAGTCGAAGTATCTCGTGACACTTCGACTCAGAAGGAAACAAAAGATGTTGATGATGCTTAAGCATTAAAACGCATAGATAAATCTACAGCTCTCACATCCTTAGTCAGTACACCCATTGAAATATAATCTACGCCAGTTGTTGCAACTTCGCGTAAGTTCTCAATAGTAATATTGCCTGAGGCTTCTAACTTACAACGTCCAGCAACATGCTTCACTGCATCAATCATTTGTTGCTGGCTGAAATTATCTAACATCACGATATCAGCTCCAGCTTCGAGTGCTTGATTCAACTCGTCCCAAGTCTCTACTTCTACTTCTACTGGTTTACCTGGTGCGATTTGATGTGCTTTGGTAATGGCTTGGGCAATACCACCTGCTGCCATAATGTGATTTTCTTTAATTAGGAAAGCGTCAAATAAACCTAGACGATGATTTTGACCACCACCGATTGCCACTGCATATTTTTGAGCAATGCGTAAGCCTGGTAAGGTTTTACGTGTATCCAAAAGTTTAGTGTTTAAACCATCCAATTGTTTTACGTAATTTGCCGTTTTGGTCGCCACAGCAGAAAGCGTTTGCACAAAATTCAAAGCAGGACGCTCAACTGTTAGTAAGCTACGAGCTGAACCTGCAAGTTTTAGAAAAGCTTGATTGGCTTGAACAAGTTCACCTTCTTGCTTTAACCACGTGATTTGAACATCTTTATCATAAGCTTTGATCAAGGCGTTAACCCAAGGTTGACCAGCCAATACCATGTCTTCACGAGTGATAATCGTTGCCGTAGCTTGCTCATCTTCTGGTGTGAGCATTGCGGTAATATCACCGTCCCCAATATCTTCCTGTAATGCTTGTTGAATATTAATTTGAATCGATTGTTCAAGCAAAGATTGAGGAATGCTCATACTATTTCCAGTATAGGTTGACCAAAAAACTAGTGCGTTATATTAGCACCCTCAACATAAAAAATAAGCATTTCATCTCGATTATTGCGCATAAAGCATGTCAAAATGGCAAAGATAAAGATTAAATTGCCGATTTGATAAACCATGCAACGTTCTAGATTTGCGCAAATTCGAAATGGTGTATTAGAAGGTGCGACGCAACTCCCATCACCAAATTTTAATGCACGTCCAGTGGATGCTGACATTCAACTGATTGTTATTCATAACATCAGTTTGCCACCCTCTCAATTTGGTGGTGGTTATATCCAGCAATTCTTTCAAAATAAGTTAGATTGGAATACTCATCCTTATTTTCAGACTATTGAAGGCATGCAAGTATCCGCACATCTATTGATTTTGCGCACTGGTGAAGTGATTCAATTTGTAAATTTCAATGATCGTTCGTGGCATGCAGGACGTTCGAGTTATCTAGCACACAAAGAATGTAATGATTATTCGATCGGCATTGAGTTGGAAGGCAGCGATGATCTTCCTTTCGAGGACGCACAGTATCAAGCATTGGTTGATGTTGTACTGATGCTAGCTAAAAGCTATCCAAAAATTCAGAATCATATCGCGGGGCATTCTGATATTGCACCAATGCGGAAAACAGATCCAGGTCCTTATTTTGATTGGCAAAGATTCCGAAAAGCGCTATCACAAGCCAAATTAACTTAAAAAATATCCGCCAATTTATGATTTCACAACGAAATCTATTTTGAGTTTCATTACAATAACGCTTTTTAAAGATAAGCCGTAGGTGAATGCGATGGCATTGTGGCGATCGACTATTATTGTCAGTGCAATGACGATGTTATCTCGAGTTTTGGGATTAGTGCGTGATATCGTGCTATTAAATGTATTTGGTGCGGGTAAAGATTTCGATACTTTCGTTGTTGCCTTTCGTATTCCAAACTTTTTTCGACGCTTATTTGCGGAAGGGGCTTTTTCTCAAGCTTTCATTCCTGTTTTAACCGAATATAAAACTAGTAAAACACATGCAGAAGTGCAGATTCTGATTAGCCGAGTATTTGGTTGTTTGCTGACGGCTATGTCATTGCTAACTTTTGTGGCGATGGTTGCCGCACCAGCGATTATTTATTTGTATGCACCAGGATTTCATAACGATCCAGAGAAATTTGATTTAGCGGTGGATATGTTCCGCCTCACGATTCCTTATTTAATGTTCATGTCGTTGACGGCTTTTGCGAGCAGTATCTTAAATAGCTATGGCTCATTTGCATCGCCAGCATTTTCACCTGTGCTTTTGAACATTGCGATGATTGCAGGAGCATGGTGGTTAACACCTTTTATGGCAGAACCTATTATGGCATTGGGTTGGGCTGTCGTGGTTGCAGGTGTTTTACAGTTAGCGATACAAATCCCTGAGCTTTGGAAAAAGAACTTACTTATTCCACCTAAAGTTGATTTTAAGCATGAGGGTGTTGATCGTATCTTGAAACTAATGTTGCCTGCATTATTCGGTGTTTCAGTAACACAAATTAATTTACTGTTAAATACGATTTGGGCATCGTTCATGCAAGATGGTTCAGTATCGTGGCTATACAGTGCTGAACGAATGACTGAACTGCCATTAGGTCTCATTGGCGTTGCGATCGGGACAGTTATTTTGCCTTCACTATCTGCGCGTCACGCTGAGCAAGATCAAGCTAAATTTAAAAGCATGATTGATTGGGCTGCTAAGATCATTATGTTGGTCGGTATTCCTGCAAGTATTGCATTATTCATGTTATCGACACCGATTATTCAAGCTTTATTCCAACGTGGCGAATTTACTTTAGAAGATACACATATGACGGCACTTGCATTGCAATGTATGAGTGCAGGTGTAATTTCATTTATGTTGATTAAAGTGTTTGCACCAGGTTTTTATGCACAACAGGATACCAAAACACCAGTTCGTGTCGGTCTCATGGCAGTTGCTGCAAATGCGATTTTAAACGTTGTATTTATTGGGTTCTTTAAATTAATTGATTGGCATGCTGAGCATATGGCTTTAGCACTCGCTTCTTCGGGCTCTGCTTTAGTCAATGCTGGAATGCTGTATTTTTATTTACACAAACGAAATATCTATCGTTTTGGGGCGCATTGGAAAAAGCTAGGTTTCCAATTTTTAGTGGCCAACATAACCATGATTGCTGCTCTTGCATATGCTTTAACATGGTACCAAGGTGATATCGCTCAGTGGTTGCGAATCGCAGAAGTTGTTGGCTTGTGTGTATTGGGTGTCGCTGCTTATGTTATTGGTTTACTAATCACGGGTTTTCGCCCAAGACATTTGAAACATTAAAAAGATAAACCCTCCAACAAGGAGGGTTTATTACTATTTCACTTCGAGTAATTCAATATCAAAAATAAGTGTGCTGTTCGGTCCAATTGCATCTCCAGCACCCACGTCACCATATGCTAAGTTAGATGGCACAAAGAAACGACTTTTGCCGCCTTCTTTCATCGTTTGGACACCCTCAGTCCAGCCAGAAATGACTTGATTCAGTTTAAATTCAACAGGGTGGTTACGAGCAATCGAGCTATCAAACACAGTTCCATCAATTAATCGACCTTCGTAATTTACTTTTACTGTCGATGTTAACTTTGGCGATTTACCAGTACCTTGTTGAAGAACTTGATACTGTAAACCTGATTTTGTTGTGATGATATCTGGTTTTTTAGCATTCTCTGCTAGAAAGTTTTTTCCTTCTTGGGCATTTTTTTCTGCCTGCTCTTGGAATTCAACTAATTGTTTGGCTTCAAGTCGCTTTTTATATTGGTTGAGAATTGTCGCCATTTGCTCATCACTGAGAGTTGCTGGTTTTCCCTTAATTGCATCTTCAAGCCCTAGCACAAAGGTTTCGATGTTTAAGTCTTTGAGTGTTTCTGTATTTCCTTTCCCCATTAAATAACCGTAGCTATAACCCAATTGATCTTTTTGTGGACTTTTTAGGGTGATAGGAGCTGCTTGAACCGTTCCAATCATCAATGTTATGAGAGTAAGTGTAAGTTTTTTCATTCTTTCTTCCAAAATAAAGGAGAGCACAAGCTCTCCCTATATCATTATTTTACAGCGATTAATTCGACATCAAAAATCAAAGTACTATTTGGCGGGATAGAGCCTGGCACGCCTTGTTCACCGTAGCCTAAGTTAGCAGGGATATAAAGCGTTGCCTTACTGCCTTCTTTCATGAGTTGTAGACCTTCAGTCCAGCCAGGAATGACTTGATTTAATGGAAACTCAATTGGTTCACCACGATCGTATGAGCTGTCAAATACTTTACCGTCAGTTAATTGACCTTTGTAATGTACTTTAACGACAGAAGTTGCAACAGGTTGTTTGCCAGTTCCTTCTTTGGTGATTTTGTATTGCAAGCCAGATGCTGTTGTTTGAACACCTTCTTTTTTAGCATTTTCAGCTAAGAAACTTGAGTTGCTTGCCTCAACTTTTTTGGTTTCGTCTTGTTGCTTTTGTTGCATCTCTTTTTGGAATTCTACATATGCTGCTTGTAATTCTTCCTCAGAGTATGCTGCAGGTTTTTGAGCATGTGCATCACGAAAACCTGTAATAAATGCATTCGTTTCAAGCTCTGGTGGAGTTTGTTTTGCAACTTCATAACCGAGAGCATAGCTGATCTTAGCAACAGGTGCTGCATTTTTATCAGCTTTCGTGCCAAACTCAGTGGTTGGATTTTGTGTCGCATAATAAACAGGTACTAGGGCCGCACCGCCTAACACAACTGCAGCAATGAGAGGTAAAGCTTTACTCATGAGATGTCCAAATCATTTTTTGCATAAAATTGATGCCATTGATCTTAGCATGGTTGAGTTAAAGCATAGAATCATTGATCTTAAAATCGAGTGAATTTTTGCTACGTTTCTTATGTATTTGTGAACATACTCTTTATATATGTGATATCTGAAGAATCAAAATAAAAGCGTGATTTTTTTAGTGCTTCTTTGCAGTACAGTTTGAGAATGGATTTAGTGCTAAATCAAAGTCTGATATTATATCAAACTCTAATATTCAAACTATCTACAGATTGAATTTTCTTAGATAGTTCTCTCGCTTGTCACTTAGGGCTGAAAACAGGATATATGTCGTGAAAAAAGTCTTATTGGTTTTCGGTACACGTCCAGAAGCAATCAAAATGGCACCACTTGCATTGCATCTTCAGCAGCAGAATGACTTTGAATGTAAAGTCTGTGTGACAGGTCAGCACCGAGAAATGCTGGACCAAGTCTTAGCACTATTTCAACTGAATCCCGATTATGACTTAAATCTGATGAGGCAAGGTCAGACATTGTCGGACGTGACAGCGGGTGTTTTAAAAGGGCTTGAGCAGGTCTTTTTAGAGTGGCAACCAGATCTGGTTTTAGTCCATGGTGATACAGCGACGACATTTGCAGCATCTTTGGCTGCATACTACCATAAAATTAAAGTAGGTCATGTTGAAGCGGGTCTACGTACAGGTGATCTCTATTCACCTTGGCCAGAAGAAGCTAATCGACAGTTAACAGGCGTTTTAGCCAATTATCATTTTGCGCCGACACAATCGTCCTATCAAAATTTAATCAAAGAAAATGTGCAACCTGAATGCATTGTCATTACGGGTAATACCGTGATTGATGCCTTACTCCAAGTCAAAGAGAAAGTTGAACATGATCAAGCCCTGATTGAAGAATTTCAACATACTTTTACCTTTCTGGATTCAACAAAAAAATTACTTTTAGTGACCGGGCATCGTCGGGAGAATTTTGGCCAAGGTTTTCTCAATATTTGTTCAGCATTGGCTGAACTTGCAGAGAAATATCCAGATTTACAAATTGTGTATCCTGTACATTTAAATCCGAATGTACAACAACCTGTACAACAGTTATTGTCCAATATTCCAAATATCTTTTTAATTGCACCGCAAGACTATCTACCTTTTGTGTATTTGATGAATCGTTGCGATCTCATTATGACTGACTCTGGGGGCATTCAAGAAGAAGCACCTTCCTTAGGCAAACCAGTATTGGTAATGAGAGACACAACAGAGCGACCAGAAGCAGTTGAATCAGGCACAGTGAAATTAGTTGGGACAGATAAAGCACAAATTGTGCAAAATGTCTCTGCATTGTTGGATGACCCAGCTATATATCATGGTATGGCTGGAGCACATAATCCCTATGGGGATGGTACAGCTTGTCAGAAAATTATTGATTTTCTTCGACAGCACGCATTGTAATTTAAAATTTTTAAGTGATTTAAATCATTAAGTTGGGTATATGAAGCATTCTTTTAAACATCTTTGTGTTGTGGGCTTGGGTTATATTGGATTACCCACTGCGGCGACGTTTGCTGCACATGGTTTAAAAGTGACAGGAGTCGATGTTAATCAGCATGCTGTAGATATTATTAACCAAGGTAAAGTGCATATTGTAGAGCCAGATTTGGCTGCTTTAGTCCGTGATGTGGTTGCACAGGGACAACTTTCGGCGCAAACGGAGCCTTGTGCAGCTGATGCCTATATTGTTGCGGTGCCGACACCCTTTAAAGACGATCATGCGCCTGATTTAGCGTATATTGAATCTGCAGCAAAGGCTCTAGCACCTTATTTAAATGCAGGCAATTTGGTGATTTTAGAATCTACCTCACCTGTAGGTGCGACCGAAGAAATGGAAGCATGGCTCAGTGCTGCTCGACCAGATTTAACGTTTCCTCAACAGGCTGGAGAGGCTGCTGATGTTTTGATTGCCCATTGTCCCGAGCGCGTCTTACCAGGTAAAGTATTACAAGAGTTGATCAGTAATGATCGTATTATTGGGGGGATGACGCCTCGATGCTCAAAAGCTGCGATTGAATTGTATCGAACCTTTGTCAAAGGGGAGTGCATTGAAACCAATGCACGGACTGCGGAAATGTGTAAGCTGACAGAGAATTCATTTCGTGATGTTAATATTGCTTTTGCCAATGAACTTTCAATCATTTGCGATAAGTTAGACATCCATGTGGCTGAATTAATTCAATTGGCCAATCGCCATCCACGCGTCAATATTTTGCAGCCTGGTCCGGGTGTTGGTGGACACTGTATTGCAGTTGACCCATGGTTTATTGTGTCTAAAACACCAGAGCAAGCTCGTTTAATTCGTACAGCCCGTGAAGTGAATGACAGTAAACCTCACTGGGTGATTGATCAGGTCAAGATTAAAATTGCCGACTATTTACAACGACATCCAAGCAAAACAATTAAGGATATTAAGCTGGCTTGTTATGGCCTAGCGTTTAAAGCGGATATTGATGACTTACGTGAAAGCCCAGCCTTAGATATTAGTTTACATTTGTTCAAACACAGTGGTTGTCAGGTGGTTGCTGTAGAGCCGAATTTGGATGTGAATCAGTATCAAGACATTCCTTTGGTGGATTTAACCGAGGCTGAGCAGGCGGATATTCGTGTATTATTGGTCAAACACCGTGAATTTAAGTCGATTGACTTTGGTGCAAAAGCTTTCGATTTAGTCATTTGAGTTGAAAAGATGATACGAATCCTTGCGCGTGGTTTAGCCTACCTGCACAACTTCTGTTTTAGGGCATGTAACCGAGTCTTGATGTATGGTTATTTGCAAAAATTTCATAGTGTAGGTGAGCATGTCCTATTTAGTCCCTTAGGTTCGGTATTCAGTTATTCCACCATTACTTTGGGGCATCATGTTTTTATTGCCAATCGCGCTTGGTTCTCTGGCGAAATTGAGATTGGTTCTTATGTGATGTTTGGTCCTAATGTCACCATATTGGGCGGTGATCATGAATTTAAGGACACCACTCAACCGATGTTTTTTGTCAAAGACAATCAACAGCGTCAAGCGAAAATAAAAATTGGAAATGATGTCTGGGTGGGGGCCAATGTCACCATTTTAAAAGGTGTCGAGATTGGTCAAGGTGCAATTATTGCCGCAGGAAGTGTGGTGAATAAATCGGTTGAACCATTCACTATTGTAGGCGGTATTCCTGCGAAAAAGATTGCTGAGCGATTCACCCAAGACGAAAAACAAGCGTATATTTCCCACTCACACCATTGGTCTAAGTAGCAATGAGCCCTCATGTGATTATGGTGGTCGGTGTAGGATCTGCACGATTCTTACAATTACTATTTAGTCTGTATTTGGCATGGTATTTTGGACACGCGGCACTCGCCAGTTTTGTGTTAATGCTGAGCCTGAGTGCTGCATTTGGCGCATTTCCCTCTTTAGGAGGGGGGCCACAAATTTTACGGGCAGGTGCATATTCACAGCCCGAGCAACATATTCAAATGACGCTCGCAACTAGCATATTGCTGCTTGTATTGAGTTTGTTACTGTTGCCTTTTGCGACCATATTGTGGGGAGGAGATACGCAAAATCTGCGCTCAAATGGTCTACTCACTGCTGCAGCTGTATTTTTTACGACAGGCAGTGTGTGTTTTGCCATGATTCAATCCTTATGGTCCTATCAACAAAAATATAAGGCCTTAGGGTTATTTGCTTTATTGAGCTACATTTTGGCCTTCATCATTGCTTGGATGGCCAGTGTGTTTTTGGGTAAAACCGCTGCGAGTGAGATCATTACGATTTATGCACTGGTGTTTATGTTGTTGAATGCACTTGTATTCTATCACGTTGGCTTTCGGCCTTATACTTTAGTGACTGGGTTGTCGCAACTGCTGGATAAAACGGTTCTAAAGCAATGTTTAGAACAATCAATTAAAGCAGCTCTATTTGGTTTTATCACGCTTTTTGGTCTTTATGCGTTGATGAAAGCGGTGAATGTTGACTATTCCGCATATGATGCCGCAGTATTTTCTTTAAGTTTCCAGTTCTTTCAAATCGGTATTTTTATTCCGAGTGTGCTCGGTGCGGTATTTGTGCCGAAATTGGTCAAACAACAACAGGCGGCGGTTCAACAGAAAACCATTTATCTGTGGATCTCGATGTTTTGGGTATTCTGCTCGGCTATAGCATTAGTTCCTGTATTCTATCTATATCATTTTGCCTTAGAGGCATCTGCGATACTCACCTTTGTATTGTTACAGTGTGCGGTGCCCTTATCTGCGTTACAGGCGATGTACATTCAACAACATGTGGCTATGGGGAAATTTAGTCGTTTATCATTGAATGCATTATGCTGGGCGACAATCACTTTAATTTTGCAAGCGATATTGCCAACACAGATTTACTTTTCTGCATTGGCCATTTTCTTGGCTTATGCAGGTAGTGTATTGCTATTTTTTTGCCGTCAACCTCAGCGAGTGTGAAATCTAATCATGGCGATGCAGACCCCACCCATTAGTTATGTAGCCAATGCCAGTAGTCCGCATGTCAGACATTGGGTGGAATATCTAGATGAATTAGGTTTGCCTTATCACATCTATAGCATTCATAAGAATAGCTTTTTCCCACCAGAACAGGTGACGACAAAGTTTAATGGTTTACTTCGCTTTGGTGCTTTAGGAAGTATTGTGGCCTATATCCTGTTGGGATTATGGTTGCGACTGTTTGTGCCGAAAGCTTTGCAATTACATGCGCATAATACTTCAGGTTATGGTTTGAGTGCATATTTAAGTGGTCGAAAATATCTGCTGACCACCTATGGGAGTGAGATTTTTTCTGCACCGCAAAAAAGCATAATCTATCGATTTTTGATTCGACGGACCTTACATGCTGCAGAAAAAATCACTGCATCTTCACAATATATGCAAGACACTTTGACGCAACACTTTTCAGTACCAGCATCACGTGTAATGACCTTTAGTCTCGGAGTTTCTTCGGTATTTCGTGTATCCACTGAAAAACGTTCAATTGTTCGCCAACAGTTAGGCATCTCTGAACAGGACACGGTGTGGATTTATAACCGACGCATTACTCCGCTGTATCGTACACTGGATGTGGTGGAGGCTTTTCAACAGTTTGCACGAGGTCGTCAGGGCTATCGACTGCTGCTCTTGGCAGGAGATTTTGATGCGCAATATTTGGCTAAAGTGAAATCACATATTCAAGGTGATAATAATATCCAGTTAATTGATGGTTTTATTGATCAGGCGCAATTGTCAGGTTATTTGTGTGCAGCGGATGTTGCCTTGTCTTTACCCAAGAGCGATCAGTTATCTTCATCAATTTTAGAAGCCCTGTCTTGTGGGTGTTTACTCATTTTGGCGAAACTGTCTGCTTATCAAAACATTACAGATCACTTTCCCTGTGTGGTGATTGATGATGTCTATGTAACCTCCATTCAACAGGCTTTTCAAGACAGTGTATTATCCCTGCAGTCGGATATTTCTCATCTGCAACAACAGCAACTGAAACAGGTGGCATGGGGGCGTCAGCAGGTGATGTTATGGATCAAAAAATTGTATGCGTGAATACGAATATGGCGATGAGTTGAATTTTGCTTTAAATACAAAAAATCAGTTGCTGCTGATACATGCAATTATTCTCGGCTGGGGTAAAATAAAACTCACGTGTGCTAAGTGGTTTTATTGGTGTTTGAGGCTGCATGGCTTGCACTTCAAGTGGGATTTTCTTTTTCTAAGGTGATGTGAATGCGTCAAATTCTTCAAGACATGGCGAATGGTGGAACAACGGTGACGGAAGCACCTGCACCCCAATGCACATCAGGACATGTGCTGATTGCGACGACTACATCGTTGATTTCCGCAGGCACCGAACGAATGTTGGTGGGATTTGGGAAAGCGTCTTTAATTGATAAAGCACGTCAGCAACCTGAAAAAGTCAAAATGGTTCTTGAAAAAGTGCAGACCGATGGTTTATTGACAACCTATGACGCAGTGAAATCAAAATTGGCACAACCTTTGGCTTTAGGTTATTGCAATGTTGGCGTGATTCATGAAATTGGGCATGGTGTCGACGGGCTGAAAGTGGGTGATCGTGTCGTATCGAATGGTCCTCATGCCGATGTGGTGAAAGTGCCGAAAAATCTCTGCGCGAAAATTCCAGATCAAGTCTCCGATGAAGCGGCCGCTTTTGCAGTTGTTGCCAGTATCGGCCTACAAGGAATTCGCCTTGCTGAACCGACCTTGGGGGAGTGCTTTGTCGTCACTGGTGCAGGACTGATTGGTTTATTAACCATTCAAATGCTCCGTGCAAATGGTTGTCGTGTACTGGCGATTGATTTTGACCAAAGCAAGCTGGAATTGGCGAAGCAATTTGGTGCCGAAGTGTGCAACCCTGGGCGTGGAGAAGACCCTGTTGCAACAGGGTTGGCATTTAGTCGTGGTTTAGGGATTGATGGCGTGATTATTACTGCCTCGACTAAAGTTAGTGACCCAGTAACTCAGGCCGCACGGATGAGTCGAAAACGCGGACGCATTATTTTAGTGGGTGTGACAGGTTTAGAGTTGAACCGTGCTGACTTTTATGAAAAAGAACTGAGTTTCCAAGTTTCATGTTCTTATGGGCCTGGTCGCTACGATGCCGAATATGAAGATAAAGGGCATGATTATCCACTTGGATTTGTACGTTGGACAGAACAACGCAACTTTGTAGCTGTTTTGGATATGTTGGCTGCAGGTACCTTAAATGTTGATCCTTTAATTACCCACCGATTTGATTTTGAAGATGCGCCACAGGCTTACAATGTGCTGACCGAAGATCAGGCAGGGTTGGGTATTTTACTCAAATATCCTTCAGCAATTGCCTCACGTCTTGGACAAAATGTGGTGTTGAAACCGATACAGGTTGAACCAGAGAATGCTGTAGTTGGTTTTATTGGAGCTGGTAATTATGCCTCACGTATTTTGATTCCCGCATTTAAGAAAGCTTCCGCACAACTTCATACCATTGTGACTGCTGGCGGAATTAATGGCGTCATTCATGGTAGTAAAACAGGATTTGCCGAAGCATCGACAGATCTGAACGCCATGTTACAACATCCAGAAATCAATACGATTGCGATTGTGACACGGCATAATAGTCATGCATCGATGGTGGAGAAAGTGCTTGCTGCAGGTAAACACGTTTTTGTAGAAAAACCGTTGGCGTTACATGTCGATGAAATTGATCGCATTGAACAATTGTATCAACAGCAAAGTACAACCGATCGTTATAGTCGTGTTATGGTAGGTTTTAATCGTCGTTTTGCACCGCAAGTGCAAAAAATGAAAGCCTTGCTTGACACAGTAAAAGAGCCAAAAAGTTTTATTATGACTATGAATGCAGGGGCGATTCCTGCAGAGCATTGGACACAAGATTTACAAATAGGTGGTGGTCGCATAATTGGTGAAGCGTGCCATTTTATTGACTTGATGCGTTTTCTTGCAGGTTCGAAAATTGTATCGATTCAGGCTCGTCGTATGGGTGAAACCGATGCTGTGCAGGTTCTAGAAGACAAAGCCTCAATGACGTTTGGTTTTGAAGATGGATCATTTGGTACGATTTTTTATTTGGCGAATGGTGCATCCAGTTTTCCAAAAGAACGCATAGAAGTCTTTACAGCAGGGCGTGTTTTACAGCTCGATAACTTTAGAAAACTGAAAGGTTTTGGCTGGCCTGGATTCAATAAAATGAATCTGTGGCGTCAAGATAAAGGTCAAGAGGCATGTGCGGCAGCATTTGTGGAAAGTATTCGACAAGGGCAACCGACACCCATCCCTGCTGATGAAATCTTTGAAGTCGCACGTGTGACTTTACAAGTTGCTGAAATATTACGAGCACAAACATGAGTCAACTCCAACTCAAGGCAAAGACGGCATGGGCATTAGGCTTTATGAGTCTATTTCGTGTATTGAAATATCGCTTGAGTGTAAGAATTGGGTTGAATTCTGTGCAAAAATTGACAGCACAGTTGCCTCGAGGCAATTTTTTTTCTTCGCCACGACCAAATGAAGAATCGGGTGCCACAGTAACGGATATACCTAATTGGTTTTATAATCGGTTTAGCCATCGTCAATTTAAAGATACACATTTACCTTGGTATCAAATTCCCGACTTTGATGAACAGATCGGTGACATTAAAGGAATTTGGGAAATTTCTCGCATGCAATGGGTGCTTGACTTTGTCGTGCGAGAGCGCAAACAGCAAGATGGTCTGGCCTTACTTGAGCTGGATTGTTGGCTGAATGATTGGTGTTGCAATAATCCAGCTTATTTTGGGCCGAACTGGAAATGTGGTCAGGAAGCATCGATTCGTGTTATGCACCTGATAGCTGCCTATCTTGGTTTACCAAATCGGGCTGATCCACAAATTCAATTACTGGACTTAATACACGTTCACTTGCAACGAATTTCCCCCACCATAGATTATGCGATAGCCCAAAACAATAATCATGGTACCTCTGAAGCCACCGCACTGTATATAGGTGGAGTTTTTCTCAATCATTTTCGACCATCATCACAAGCCAAGCAATGGCAAGATACAGGGCGTTATTGGTTAGAAAATCGGGCCAAATGCTTGATTATGGCAGATGGTGGTTTTAGTCAATATTCAGTCAATTATCATCGTGTAATGCTTGATTCTTATTGTCTAGCCGAGATTGTTCGTCGACAGTTTGACGATAAGACCTTTTCCATACGATTACAACAGCAATTACAACGTGCAACAGATTGGCTTCATGTGTTAACACAAGTACATGGGAATGCTCCCAATTTAGGTGCGAATGATGGTGCACGGTTGTTGGTAGTATCGGCAACCGATTATGCGGATTTTCGACCAAGTGTACAGCTAGCTAGCACGCTATTTGTGGGACACAGTTACTATCAAACTGCGGGCACCTATGATCAGGTATTGGTATTTTTTGCCTTAGAAAAAATGCAAAATCAGGCCTTTGAATTGCCGAGTAAGCAACAGTTTTTTCAGGACAGTGGCTTAATGACCGCTACAATCGGACCCTTTTTTTTGGCATTTAAACTACCGATCTTTCACTTTAGACCGAGTCAATGCGATAGTTTGCATCTGGATGTATGGTGGCACGGAGAAAACCTGTTACGTGATGGGGGAACCTATAGCTATAACTCTACCCTAGAAGATTTGGACTATTTTTCAGGAACAGCCAGTCACAATACCGTACAGTTTGATGATCATCTGCAAATGCCACGTTTGAGTCGTTTTTTATTTGGTGATTGGCTGAAACCCAAAAATCTTCACTATGCAAAAGATCATTGGCGTTGTGGCTATCAAGACGCTTGGGGTGGACAACATGAACGTGAGATTATTTTAACTCGTCATTCTATTAGGGTTATTGATCGTGTCTCTGACTTTAAGCGTCAAGCCATCTTACGTTGGAGACTACAGCCTGATCATTGGGTACTCACGCCAGACGGAGTAAGCAATGGTCAAATCATGTTGCAGCTTGAACGACCTCAGAATGCGCAAATGCATTTAATACAAGGCGAAGAATCTCGTAACTATTATCAAAAAAATCCATTACCTGTGCTCGAGATCACTGTGACACAGCCCACTACCATTGTGACCATTATCAAAGATTTGACATGAAAATTCTCTATTTCCATCAGCATTTTTCAACGCCAAAGGGATCGACTGGTATTCGTTCATATGCCATGGCACAAGCTCTATTACGTCAAGGACATCAGGTCACTATGGTGTGTGGTTCTTTTGGTGCAGGGCAAACTGGATTAAGCCAGCCTTTTGAAAAGGGTGTGCGTCGTGGCATAGTTGATGGCATCGATATTATTGAATTTGAATTGCCTTATTCTAATGCTTTGTCCTTTCTTAAACGCGTACTTATATTCTTAAGTTTCGCATTTAAGTCGATTCGCGTGGCACTCACCGAACCTTACGATGTGGTTTTTGCCACAACCACACCGCTCACAGCAGGTATTCCTGGTATTTTTGCAAAATGGCTACGTCGTAAAAACTTTGTATTTGAGGTGCGTGATTTATGGCCAGAATTACCCAAAGCTATGGGAGTGATTAAGAATCCCATCATTTTGATGATGATGTCTATGCTCGAATGGTTGTCTTACCATTCAGCCGATCGTTTAATTGGACTGTCACCAGGGATTGTGGATGGCATTATTGGTCGTGGTATTCAGCCTGAGCGTGTGGCCTCAATTCCCAATGGATGTGATTTGGATATTTTCGATCAGCCGATTGAGGTATGGCGACCAGAAGGAGTCAATCGCGGTGATTTGATGGCGATTTTTACAGGTACACATGGTCTAGCCAATGGTTTAGATGCAGTGATTGCTGTGGCAAGTGAATTAAAACAACGTGGACGGGATGATATTAAATTGGTGTTGGTCGGTGACGGTATGCAGAAACCAGCCTTACAACAACAGGCGCATCGCTTAGAATTGAATAATATTATTTTTCATGATCCTGTAAATAAGCAACAACTGGCGGCATTAATGGCAGGCGCCGATATTGGTATGCAAATTTTAGCCAATGTTCCAGCCTTTTATTATGGAACATCGCCCAATAAATTCTTCGACTATATTGCAGCTGCATTACCTGTATTGAATAATTATCCAGGATGGTTGGCGGAGTTGATTGAAAAAGAGCATTGCGGTTTTGCTGTGCCTCCCGATCAGCCGAAGGCCTTTGCGAATGCGCTAGAGAAAGCTGCGTCAGATCGTGATCAACTGAAGCGTATGGGAAAAAATGGACAAAATGTTGCTAAGACGCAGTTTAATCGCGTAGCTTTGTCACAGCAGTTTGTACAATGGGTGACTGGAACAAAACATGATTAAACGCTTATTAGACATCGTGATTGCTTTATTAGCGCTTATCTTACTTTCACCTATTTTAATTATGGTTGCATTACTGGTTCGTAAGAATCTAGGCTCACCTGTTTTATTTCAGCAAGAACGTCCTGGTTTACATGGTCTACCCTTTAAAATGATTAAATTCCGAACCATGAAAGATGCTTATAATGCCCAAGGTGAGGCATTACCCGATAGTGAACGTCTAACCGCTTTTGGAAAACTACTGCGATCCACCAGTTTGGATGAATTGCCTGAGCTTTGGAATGTGTTGAAAGGGGAAATGAGCATAGTAGGACCTCGACCGTTATTGATGGAATATTTACCATTATATAATGCTGAACAGGCCAGACGACATGAGGTTCGACCAGGCATTACGGGTTATGCACAAGTGAATGGCCGTAATGCTATTAGCTGGGAACAGAAGTTTAAGCTTGATACATGGTATGTTGACCATCAATCGCTGTGGTTAGATATTAAAATTATGCTGAAAACGGTTAAAAAAGTTCTCATTCGTGATGGTATTCATGCTGAAGGAGAAGCGACCATGTCGAAATTTATGGGTTCGGAGTCAGGTAAGCATCATGACTAAACCTATTTATGCAATTTATGGCGCATCGGGGTGTGGGCGAAGTTTAATGCCTGTTGCGAGACAGCAATTACAGCGTGATGGATTAACCGCAGAACTCTATTTTATTGATGATCGTTTTGATCAGCCAACAGTATGGAATGGTCATCCTGCTGTAAATTATGCAACATTTCAGCAGTTGCAAGCGAGCTCTAAACATGTGGTTATTGCAATCGCGAACAGCCGAATTCGAGAAAAAATTGCTCTACAATTGCAGCAAGATGAGATCAAAATGTGGTCTATTTGTGCAGACAATGTGGTACTCATGGATGAAGTTGACCTAGGTGAAGGTTCAGCATTAAGTCCATTTGTTACAGTGACATCTAACATTCGTATTGGTAAGTGTTTCCATGCCAATTTATACAGTTATGTAGAGCATGACTGTTTGATTGGGGATTATGTGACTTTTGCACCAGGCGTCAAATGCAATGGTAATATCCATATTCATGACCATGCTTACATTGGTGCTGGAGCTGTGATTAAGCAGGGAACGCCTAATCAACCCCTCGTTATTGGTCAAGGTGCTGTGATAGGTATGGGGGCTGTAGTGACTAAAAGTGTCCCAGCAGGGGTGACCGTTGTTGGTAATCCTGCACGAATTATGCAGAAGAAATAGTTGATAAACGAATTATTTGGAAGAACAAAATGTTAAATACCGCATTTGAACCTTGGCCAAGTTTTACGCCCGAAGAGGCAAACGCGGTACAGCAGGTTTTATTGTCGAATCGAGTTAATTATTGGACAGGACAAGAATGTCGTGAATTTGAAAAAGAATTTGCACATTATGTCGGTACACCGTTTGCGGTTGCACTGGCCAATGGAACTGTCGCATTAGATGTGGCGTTAAAGGCTTTAGGCATTGGCGCGGGCGATGATGTGATTGTCACTTCTCGTACCTTTTTGGCATCTGCTAGTTCGATTGTCACAGCAGGTGCAAATCCTATTTTTGCTGATGTAGAGCTGGATTCTCAAAACATTTCACGCCGTACCATTGAAGCGGTTTTGACAGATAATACCAAAGCGATTATCTGTGTGCATTTGGCAGGTTGGATGTGTGACATGGATCCCATCATGCAATTGGCTGAAGAAAAAGGCATTTATGTCATTGAAGATTGTGCGCAAGCACATGGCGCGATGTATAAAGGTCGAGCAGCAGGTTCGATCGGACATATTGGTGCATGGTCATTTTGCCAAGATAAAATCATGACTACAGGTGGTGAAGGTGGCATGGTTACTACCCATGATGAGCAACTTTGGAAAAAGATGTGGTCTTACAAAGATCATGGTAAGAATTACGACAGCATCTACCATAAACAGCATCCACCAGGATTCCGTTGGTTGCATGATTCATTTGGAACCAATTGGCGAATGATGGAAATGCAAGCAGTCATCGGTCGTATTCAATTACGCCGTATGTCTGAATGGACGCAAAAGCGTTATGAAAATGCTCAACAACTTTTTGATGTATTTAAGAAGTCTCCTTACTTTACAGTCCATGAACCTTCGGTAGATTATCAACATGCTTATTATAAATGTTACGTTCAGGTGAATACTGACGCCTTACCTGAAGGCTGGTCGCGTGACCGTATTATGCATGAATTAAATTCTTTAAATGTGCCATGTTTTAGTGGCTCATGTTCAGAAGTGTATTTGGAACATGCCTTTGATCATACCCCTTGGCGTCCGCAGCAGCGTTTAGTCAATGCACAGAAACTAGGTGAAACCAGTTTAATGTTTCTTGTACATCCCACGCTGAGTAATGAGAATATGAATACAGTGTTAGAAGCAATTCAAAAAGTACAGCAAATGATTGAATAGGGGATGTCCCAAAAATGTGATAAATGATGCGATAGCATCGTTTATCCTCAAATGACTCGTATTTTGTACCCCTTTGCCCAGAAGATACCTTGTGAAACAAATTATTGAACAACTTGATACCGCTCCACGTCCATTCAAACAAGCATTTTTAGTGCTATTGGATATTATTGCGTTACCAATTTTATTTTGGCTGTGTTATGTCATTCGTTTGCTCAATTTTGATGTCGAAGCTATGTCAGGGTTAGATTTTTGGTGGATATATCTTGATCTAATTGCGATTACTTTGTTTTGGGCATTAGGTATATATCGTTTTATTGTTCGAGCCTTTAACGAAGCATTTATTGTCAAGTTGGCATTGGCTGTATGTTGCATGATGATTGCTTTATATGCGATGAAAACTACCACACCAGCTTTTATTCCAATGTCTATTCCGATCATGTTCGGTTTCATGATGTTTGCTTGGGTATGGTGCAGTCGTGCTTTAATTCGTTTTGTAGTGAATAATGCATTAGGTGTATCACATCAACAGAAACGTATTGCAATTTATGGTGCAGGCTACGCAGGTCAGCAAATTGCAGCAGCTCTATTTCGATCAGATAATCATCTTCCTGTTTTTTTTATTGATGACTCACCATCTCTACAAGGTCAGATGCTCGGTGGTCTAAAAGTTTATTCATTAAAAAAAGCATTGGGTCGTCTTAAGCAACGTCATGTAGCAGAAGTATTATTGGCATTACCATCCGTAGGTCGCGAGAAGAAAGCAGATATTATTCAGCAATTAGAGCCAGCACATTTAAAAATTACTGAATTTCCAGATTTGACTAAATTAGTCAATGGGGATATTCGAATTAATGATATTAGGGAAGTTGATATTATCGACTTATTGGGTCGAGACCCAGTACCGCCTATTTCGGAATTATTAGCTAAAAATATTAGTGGCAAAGTGGTCATGGTGACTGGTGCTGGTGGATCGATTGGTTCTGAACTTTGTCGTCAAATCATTAAGAATCAACCAAAACTTTTAATTCTATTCGAGTTAACTGAGTTTGCATTGTATAGTGTAGAAAAGGAACTTAATTCGCTTACAAATTGCTCAATAGTGCCAATATTAGGCAGTGTTCAAGAACAGCACAAGCTTGAGCGAATTATAGAGCAATACCAAATTCAAACAATCTATCATGCAGCTGCCTATAAACATGTACCTTTAGTTGAATGCAATCCGATCGCAGGGCTAAAAAATAATGCAGTTGGTACAGCTAGTTGTTTAAATGCAGCGGTTGCAAAAGGGGTAGAAACTTTTGTCCTGATTTCAACTGACAAAGCCGTACGCCCAACCAATGTAATGGGTGCGTCGAAACGTATGGCAGAGTTGTATTGCCAAGCAATGGCTGAAACTCAGAAATCTACACAAATTAGTATTGTTCGCTTTGGTAACGTGCTGGGTTCATCTGGTTCCGTAGTACCATTATTTAAGCAGCAAATTGCTAAAGGTGGTCCCGTTACAGTAACACACCCAGATGTAACACGATACTTTATGACTATCCCAGAGGCTGCACAACTAGTCATCCAAGCAGGAGCTTTAGGGCAAGGCGGAGATGTCTTTCTACTTGATATGGGTGAATCGGTAAGGATTCAGGATTTGGCTCGACAAATGATTGCTTTGAGTGGTCTAACAGTTCGAGAAAAACCTACAGGTGATGGGGATATTGAAATTCAATATACTGGCTTACGACCTGGTGAAAAACTTTATGAAGAACTTTTGATTGACCAAGAAAATACGGAATATACTGAGCATCGTCGTATTTTACGTTCTTTTGAAAAATTTTATCCCTTACATGAAATACAAGCAGTTTTTACAAGATTTGGTCAAATGACTGCTGTTGCTCAGGATATTGATTGGGCATTACTTCAACTTGAGTATTATGTAGATGGGTATCGCCGTAATAGTGAAATTCAAATCAATTAATTTATAAAAACTATTGAGTTGCATATTATCCTAAACAAACTCTTAGCGATTTAGCTTAACCAATGAACGAAAAAACCGAGTACTAATGTACTCGGTTTTTTTGTTCTAGGATGAAAATTTTAATCTTCTTTATCATCCTTATGTGCAGTATAAGCATATGCATAGCTATAGCCATAACCCGCACCAACTGTTTGTTGGATGTCATTAAGAATGAAACCATTGACTTTAACATTGGCTTGTTCGAAACGATTCAATGTCAATTCTAGCTCTTTCATTTGCGTTTTAGCATAACGGGCAACAACTAAATTTACACCACTATATTGAGAAATAATAATGCCATCAGTAACAGCTAATACAGGTGGTGTATCAATAATAATATGGTCGTATTGAGTACGTAATTGTTCTAGTAACTCACCAAAATATGAAGTGCTTAACAGCTCTGAAGGAGATGCTGGACTCTTGCCTCGTGTGATCATATCCAAGTTTTCAACGCTAGTTTGATGAATTACTTGTTGTACATTAGCTTGATTGCTAATTAAATCAGCTAAGCCAGGTTTCACATCCAAGTTAAAATACTTATGCATGTAACCACGACGCAAATCAGCATCAATTAAAAGAATTCTCTTCCCGCTTTGAGCAAAGATAGTTGCTAAGTTTGTAGAAATGAATGATTTTCCAATTTCTGGAGCAGGACCAGAAATTGTAATAATATTATTTTTTGCATTAGCTAATGCAAAGTGAATCGCTGTACGAATACTACGCAGACTTTCAATTGCAATATCGTCACTTTGTTTCACTGCTAAAATTGGAATACTCTTTTTCTTTTTCAAAATACTCATACGAGTTTCTTGAACAGGGGAGCGAGGTACTGTTGCATATACAGGTAAGTCAAATTCATTTTCAATTTGAGATGAATCTTTGATACCTGAACGAAGCATATTGCGAGCAAGTGCAATTAATACACCGATAAATCCACCAACAAAAATAGATAGAATAAGCACAATAAGCTTTTTGGGTTTGATGGGTTTGATGGGTTCAACTGCAGTATCAACCACGCGAACATTCCCAATTTCACCAGCCTCTGCAACACGTAATTGCTGATAGCTATTTAATAGATTCGTGTATAGTTCAGTGTTGACTTTAACATCACGGTATAGCTGCAAATACAATCTTTGTAATTCAGGTAGGCGTTTTAAAGTCAAATTTAACTCACCAATTTTTTTATTCACAGTTTCTAATTGAGCATTAATCTCCCGCATCAAAGGATGGTCATTAGTATACTTTGCTGCCATTTCAGCTTGTTTCTGTTGAATTTCAGTTTTCATAGTTTCTAACTGAATATTCTGCTTCAAAAATAACTCAGATTCTTGTGTTACATCTACAGTATTATGTTGTTCACGGAATTGGTTGAATTTCCGTTCAGATTCTTCTAACTGGTTTCTTAATTCTGGAAGTTGTTTATCTAGGAAGCTCAAAGTCTGTCTTGATTCTAGGTTTTTACGTTCAATATTTTGCGCATGATATACGGTTAATATATTATTTAATACCTTGGTAATATGTTCAGCATCTTGACCTTGGTAATATAGACCAAGAACACCAGTCATCTTCCCTTTTTCACTAACACTGTAGTTGTCAGTGATTAGCTTCACTGCTGTAGGTAGTGCTAATTTTCTAAGTGTGAAAGTTTGTTCAAATGGTGCTTTTGAGTTGATTTTAAGCGACCAGTATCCTTTATCTGAAATATGATTTGTCTTTTGGTTTAAAATACCTTCAAAAACTAAATTGTCCTTATAACTAAGAGTATATTCTTTATTATTTTTGAAATTTAAAGTAAGGTTTTTATCTAAATAATATGTTGGAACAATAAAATCTTGTATGTTAAATGAGTGATTATTTTTAGTAAATGATACTTCTTTTTTTGTGTATTCAATTGAACTTTTCTCATTTGTAAAAAGTCGATTGATAAAGGTATTTTGATCATCCTTTATAACAATATTAAGATTCAAATTATTGATCACTTGTCCTAAAACCATGCGAGAGGTTAAAACTTCACGTTCAGCATCTGCTAATGATTTTTGACCTGGTAGACTAGATAATTCACTAAGTTGTCCTAATAAAGCAGCGGAGGCAGCCCCTTTACTATCTTCAACTTGCACCATAGCATCTACTGCATAAATTGCTGTGCTTGTACGGATGTAAATTAACGCACAAATAAGACTGAGAATAATAGATAGCACAATGATTTTCCATTGAGCAATCATAGAGAAAAATAACTCTTTTAAATCAATCGTATCGTCGTGAGAACTTTGGTTTTGGCTCATGTTTATGCAACTAAATAAAATTAAATATGTGATTTCCAGTCAGAGACATATGACTGTATATTCAAACAAGTTTCATTAAAAAAATTTTGGTCATGTTGATAAGGATCAGGAACATTTTTTCCCTGCCAATGTCCCAGTCTGAATACTTTTCCTTTGGCAAAAGGCCAAGTTTGTTCAAGATGTTTTTGTTGATTTTGACTCATTACAAGTATCAAATCAGCTTTTTTTATGTGCTCGGCATTCAGCTTTTTTGCAATGTGTTGACGCATATCAATGTTGAAAGTATCCATACATTTGATTGCTTTATCGTCTGCAGAATGACCAACCAAACCTGATATCCCAGCAGATTCAATATGAATGTCAGGATGGAGTTGTTTTAAAAAATATTCAGCCATTGGGCTGCGGCAAATGTTTCCTACACAAATTACTAAAATATTTTTAATCTGCATTGTTATTTACCCAATTGATCAAAAGTATATAAAGTACTTGAGAATGGAATAATTTGATTCATAACACGTTGCCAGCGCGTTAAGCCAGTTGCATCAATATAAACGATATCGTTTTTCTTCATCTTGAACTGATTGGCAAGAGCCAAATTACCAAAACTACTTAAATTTAGGTGGTAAACGGTAGAAGATTTTGTAATTAAGTTAGATCGCATAACATATATGCGAGCTGCGCTTGCAGATGTTGGATTAATCCCTTCACTTTCACCTAACACATCGCTAAGCGTCATACCTTGATCTCGAAGCGCTATCGCTTGGCTACGACTAGATTCACCCATAACATAAAGTTTTTGATTTTGTTTAGTATTTACATAAATCGTATCATTTGGTTGGATTAGCAAATTATGTAATGAATAACCTTTTTCTTCTAAATTGACCGCATTTAAGTTAAATGTTTGACCATTGCGAATAAGTTGGATTGATGTGTTATCTCCCGTTTCAGCGTTCACACCTCCTGCCATACTGAGAGCGGTATATATACTAATAGGTTGATCATTAAGGGTATATTGTCCACTCTTCATGACCTGACCATTCACGAAGTAACGCTTACCTTCATACGATAAAACTCTTACAACCACATCAGGTGTCTTTAAAAAACGACTAAATTGTGAACGAAGAAGTTGATTTAGTTGTGTCAGTGTTTTTCCAGCAGCTAGCACTTTACCTACTAATGGTAAATATATATACCCATTGCTATCGATAGGGTAGCCAACAGCTTTAATATTTGTCGCATCTTGAACTGGAGGTGTTATTTCTGGATAAGCCCATAATTGTATTGATAGGACATCGCCAGCACTGAGTTTGTATTGGGTATGATTCTTATTGAATAAAGAATGAATGTTGATTTCATCTCTGTTGAGTTTATTATCATCAAGTGCAGGAAGATTTTCTTGTGTCAATTGAACAACAGACACTGCTGCACCTTGATCTGTTTTATAATTACCTTGTTCTGGAAGGTCATAAGTTTGGAGACCTGATGTGATAGCACAGCCTGATAGGCTAAACACTAACAAGGAAAGTAAAAGTGAGGTGCTCTTATCTGTCACAATGTAACCCTTTGCTTGTAATTCATTTTAACTTGAAATTTAGATTTATTGGGATTGTAGACGAAAATTTATTGTAGAAGTAGTTTTTTAGATAGTAATTTGTATAACACTCTTGCGTGGGAATCCTGTAATGGTAACTAAATTGGGTTTTTATGTTTCTTTTATTTCAAAAAAAGATGTTTTCATAAAAATAACTTCGTGAGCGATTTTACGAGATTGGTTTTATTACAAAATTTAAGTGTAAAATGTATCTGTTAATTATACAAAGTATTAGTTTCTTTTAGACAAATTAATGTAGGAAACAGTGAGGTTAAAAAACAACCAAACCTAATGGGTTTAATAAATTTTACTAAAAATTTCGATATAATTCGTAATTCTTTATAAGCGAAATGAAAGAATTTTTTAGTATAGTGATATGTTGCTATAAATTTTTAAAAAAGTGATAGGAAAAATATGAAATTTTTGGTTACTGGTGGTGCAGGCTTCATTGGCTCTGCTGTGGTCCGTTACTTGATTGAAGAAACAGAACATATAGTTTTGAACGTAGATAAATTAACCTATGCTGGCAATTTAGAATCATTAAATAGCATAGAGTCGAACCCTCGTTATCAATTTTCACAAACAGATATTTGTGTTCGTGCCGATTTGGATCAATTATTTGCTGGTTTTCAGCCTGATGTTGTGATGCATTTAGCGGCAGAGTCACATGTTGATCGTTCAATTACTGGTTCGGCTGCATTTATCGAGACCAATATTTTGGGCACGTATCAAATGCTAGAGGCTGCGCGCCATTATTGGAATGGGTTGAATGCTCAGTCAAAACAAGCATTCCGTTTCCATCATATTTCTACGGATGAGGTATATGGGGATTTAGAGGGTACAGATGATTTGTTCACTGAAACAACATCATATGCTCCAAGTTCACCATATTCAGCAAGTAAAGCTAGCTCTGATCATCTTGTGAGAGCATGGCAGCGTACTTATGGTTTACCTGTGGTTTTGACCAATTGTTCTAATAATTATGGTCCTTACCATTTCCCAGAAAAGCTTATTCCATTAACGATTTTAAATGCCTTGCAAGGAAAGCCTTTACCAGTTTATGGAAATGGTCATCAAATTCGTGATTGGTTGTATGTGGAAGATCATGCACGTGCTTTATATAAAGTGGTTACCGAAGCGAATGTTGGGGAAACTTATAATATTGGTGGACATAATGAGCAAAAAAATATTGATGTAGTCAAATCGATATGTGCGCTTCTAGAAGAGCTCGCACCGAACAAACCCGAAGGCCTATCACGTTACGAAGATTTGATTACTTTTGTGACCGATCGACCAGGACATGATCATCGTTATGCGATTGATGCAACTAAAATCAAACAAGATCTGGGTTGGGTTCCACAAGAAAGTTTTGAAACAGGGCTACGAAAGACTGTTGAATGGTATTTGGCAAATACGCAATGGGTGCAGCATGTACAAAGTGGTGAATACCAAAATTGGGTGAAGCTACAATATCAAGCTAATGAAAAATTAGGCTCATAATGTAGTGTGTGATTATGAAAATATTGTTATTAGGAAAAAATGGTCAAGTAGGTTGGGAACTACAACGAGCTTTACAACCTTTGGGTGAAGTGATTGCTCTAGATCGCCAAAGATCAGAAGAGGGGTTTTGTGGTGATATTAGTAACTTTGAGGCAATTGATTTTGTCTTACAACAACTACAGCCAGATGTGATTGTGAATGCGACAGCATATACTGCAGTTGATAAAGCGGAATCAGAGCCAAACCAAGCCGAACTTATTAATAGTCAAGCGGTGAAACACTTGGCAGTGCAAGCCAAAAAAAATGGTGCTTTACTCATCCATTATTCAACAGATTATGTGTTTAATGGTGAGGGGGAAAATGCATGGAAAGAGGATGATCAAACTGCGCCTGTAAATTTATACGGTCAAACAAAACGTCAAGGTGAAGTCGAACTAGAACAAAGTGGCGTTGCATTTATTAACTTTCGAACATGTTGGGTTTACGCAGCACGAGGTCATAACTTTATTAAGACCATGTTGAAACTTGGTCATATCAAAGAAGAGCTTAATATTATTAATGATCAAGTTGGGGTGCCGACTGGTGCTGCTTTGATAGCAGATGTAACAGCGCAAGTATTACGCTATTACTTTTTACAAACTGCAGAACAGAAATCACAGCTTCATGGTCATTATCATTTAGCGCCTAAAGGTGAAACCACGTGGTTTGACTACGCTAATTTTGTATTTGATCAGGCATCTAAACAAGGTCAAATATTTGTGTTGAAAAGCACAAACCCAATCGCGACTGAAGCCTATCCTACACCTGCTAAACGACCATTAAATTCGCGTTTGAATACAGAAAAGTTACAGCAAAAATTTAAGATCCATTTACCCTATTGGCAGCAAGGGGTTGTACAAGTATTAGAGGAAATTTTGTCATGAATCAAAAGAAACGCAAAGGCATAATTCTAGCAGGTGGATCGGGTACTCGTTTATATCCAATTACCATGGGTACATCAAAACAATTACTGCCAATTTATGATAAACCAATGATTTATTATCCGCTTTCAGTACTTATGTTAGCTGGAATTAACGAGGTTTTGGTGATTTCTACTCCTGAAGATTTACCTAACTTTGAAAAATTACTAGGGAATGGTGAGGATCTTGGAATTAAATTGTCATATAAAGTACAGCCTTCACCTGATGGTTTAGCGCAAGCATTCATCCTGGGCGAGGAGTTTATCGGTGATGATAATGTGTGTTTAATCTTGGGTGATAATATCTTCTACGGGCAACATTTTAGTGAGCAACTTTTACGTGCAGCAGCCCGTGATACAGGAGCAACAGTCTTTGGTTACTATGTTAATGATCCCGAGAGATTCGGTGTCGTTGACTTTGATACATCAGGAAAAGCTTTGAGTATTGAAGAAAAACCAGTTAAGCCAAAATCAAATTATGCGGTAACGGGGTTGTATTTTTACGATAACCAAGTTGTTGAGATAGCAAAAAATATTAAACCTTCTCATCGTGGTGAGTTGGAGATCACAGACGTTAACAATGTTTATTTAGAGCAACAACAACTCAATGTTGAATTATTGGGGAGGGGTTTTGCATGGTTGGACACAGGTACACATGATTCACTTTTAGAAGCTAGTCAATTTGTCCAAACGATCGAACATCGACAAGGTTTAAAAGTTGCGTGTTTAGAAGAAATTGCATTTAATAATGATTGGATTGATGCTGATCATTTGCTTGCTAGGGCGAATTTGTTCAAG
The DNA here is from genome assembly GCF_027854795.1 of Acinetobacter sp. AOR34_HL. Taxonomy (NCBI): domain Bacteria; kingdom Pseudomonadati; phylum Pseudomonadota; class Gammaproteobacteria; order Moraxellales; family Moraxellaceae; genus Acinetobacter; species Acinetobacter sp. AOR34_HL. The sequence continues at coordinate 56,530 of NZ_JAKTID010000082.1, forward strand.
AAGACAGGTTATGGTCAGTATTTGTTAAAACTACATGCTGAGCAGTAATCTATACAACTTTTATATTTAAAATTGAGTGAATGAATGAATATTATTGAAACGAAAATTAAAGGGCTTCTTATTCTAGAACCAAAGGTATTTGGAGACGATCGTGGTTGGTTCATGGAAAGTTTTAATCAGAAAAGTTTTGAAAGTGCACTTTTAGAACGTGGAATGGATATTCCTCAGTTTGTTCAAGATAATCATTCATTTTCACAAAAAGGTGTATTAAGAGGATTGCATTATCAGCTCAATCCTTGTGCGCAAGGAAAGTTGGTGCGTGTGGTACAAGGGCGAGCATGGGATGTTGCAGTAGATATTCGTCAGAACTCTCCAACATTTGGTGAGTGGGTGGGTATTGAGTTAACAGGTGAAAACCACCGACAGTTTTGGATTCCTGCTGGATTTGCACACGGCTTTATTGCTTTGGAAGACAATACACAATTTTTATATAAAACGACGAATTACTATTCTAAAGAATGTGAAAGAAGTATTGTCTGGAATGATGTTGACTTTGCAATCGAATGGCCAATAGAAAGCGGACTGGAGTTAAAGTTGACTGATAAAGATAAACTTGCTCCAGCTTTTAAAGATGCAAAAACATCAAATGATTTATTTTAAGTGATTGTAATAATGAGTCCTTTAGTTTCAGTCGTTGTTCCAAGCTATAATCATGAGAAATTCTTAAAAGAAAGGCTTGATAGCATCATTAATCAAACTTTTCAAGATTTTGAATTGATTATTCTAGATGATTTGTCGCCTGATAATAGTCGCGATATTATTGAAAGCTATAGGACTCATCCTAAGGTCAGTAACATTGTTTATAACGAAATAAACTCAGGTTCTACTTTTTTTCAATGGAATAAAGCTGTATTGGAACTAGCCAAAGGTGAATTCATATGGATTGCCGAATCTGATGATGTGGCTGAAATAACTTTTTTGGAAAAATTAGTTCCCGTTTTAGAAAATGATCCAAAAATTGTTTTAGCGTATAGTCAATCAGCAAGAATGGATAGTGAAGGTAATATAACTGGAAGTTGGAATGATTGGACTAATGATCTTAAGGGATGTGAGGTTTTTGATAAATCTTTTCAAACTTCAGGAAGAAATTATATACAAAAATTTCTTATTAATAAAAATACCATTCCTAATGCAAGCGCTGTGGTATTTAGAAAAGATAAGTATATTGAAACTGAAGGAGCTGAAGTAATGTTAAAGATAAATGGAGACTGGGAGCTATGGTTAAAGATTTTGCTATTAGGTGATATATATTTTTCAAACGAAACTTTGAACAAGTTTAGATATCATTTAACAAGTGTTATAGCTAAGGCTAAAAATGGCAATCTGACGATTGAAAAAAAATACTATTTACTTGAGCAAAGAGTATTAATGAGAGAAAGCTTTAGAAATAGATTAAAAGATAAAAGATTTAGTGATAGTCAGATTAACCTGCTAAATAATAGAAAAATATTTATTGATAAGCTTAAATCTAGAATTGTATCAATTTATATCTTTTTTAAGAAGTAAATATGGAAAAGAGTTTAAAAAAGGAAACAGTTTATCTGTATTTAATACAGTTCTCAAATTTTTTAGTTCCTTTAGCAGCTTTCCCATATTTAACCAATAAGCTGGGTATAGAGGGTTTTGGTAAGTTTGGTTATGCTCAAACTTTATTTTTTTTATTTATGTTTCTGATTGATTTTGGTTTTATTCTCTCAGGTGCCAAAAGTATTAGCTTAAATAAAGAAAATAAATTACAGGTAGATAAAATATATTCAAATATACAGTTTGTTAAATTTTTAATTTATACATGTATTATTTTAATCTTGTTTATTTCAACATACTTTAATCTATTTGGTTTGAATTTCTTAGATATTGATACACATCTGCTATGGTTTGCTATAGTTGCTTCATTTAGTGCTATTCTGATACCGACTTACTTGTTTAATGGGTTAAGTTTAAACTCAACCTTAGCATTTATTACAATTTTTATAAAATTGGTTTTTTTAATACCAGTTTTTGTTTTTGTTAAAGATGTTGGTGATTTATATTTGGCAGTGGTTTTTCAATTAATGTCAGGTTTAATTGTAGGTGTGATTGTTCAATATCTAATATTTAAAAGAAATTATGCTAGATTTTCATTTAAACTAATTAACAAACAAATTAGTATAAATGAAACGCGCCAAAGCTACGATAACTTTATAGGGTCATTTTTTACACTAGGTTTTACTTATTTAACACCATTAGTTATTAAATTTACCCTAGGTGATGTTTCATTAGGAGTTTATACAGTAGTTGATAAATTAGTCAATGTTTTACGTCAACTGTATGTTCCACTTAATCAAGCTTTTTTTGCTAAAATTTGTATAGCATATGATTCAAAAGACAAATTAAATTATTACTCAATGATAAGAAAAGTTTCTCTTTTTTATTTAATTCTAGGAGGGGTAGCTTTTTTTGGTAATCTACTTTTAGGTGAGTGGTTGTTACCATTTATTTTTGGTTTTAATTATGATTTAAGTAATTTTTTAAGTGTCGCAATTGCAACTCAAATTATTATCTCGATAGCTTCAATTATTGTGAATTTCTTTATCATTCCTTCAGATCTAGCCTATATACTAAAAAGAATTTATTTTGTCGGGTTGTTGTTTTATTTTCCTATTTGTTTGCAATTTGTGAATTTATTTAAATTATATGGGGTGTTTTTTTCTATGTTATTAATTGAGGTGTTTATATTGCTAATAATGCTAGTATTTATTTACATCAAAAGATTTAAATTTTCATTTATAGATTCTAGTAAATTAGGTTGAGATGTTGAATATGAATATTAGTGTAATTATTGTTACCTTTAATCCAGATATAAATAAGTTATCAAGTCTGCTTGATTTTATTTTATTTGAAAATATTAATATCATTATTGTTGATAATAACTCAAAAAATAGTGATGAAATTAGAGAGTTGTTAAAAAAATCATCATTGATAGATGTTGAAGTTGTTGGTGAAAATAAAGGTATTGCTTACGCGCAAAATTTAGGGATAAAGATCTCCACAAATAAAAATAGTGATTATGTGCTTTTTTTTGATCAAGATAGTTCAATTGATAGTAATTTTATCAGTAATTTATATCTTGAATTTATTGATTTAAAAAATAAAAACATTAATATAGCAGCTATAGGTCCTAGGTTCATTGATGAGAAAAGAAAATTTTATTTCCCAGCTCTTAAGTTAAATGAATATAATTTGATAGAAAAGATAAATGTTGAAAACATTACAACTCCTAAAGAGGTAAGTGTTTTGATTTCATCTGGATCTTTAGTTTCTATTGAGAGTTTAAGTAAAATAGGAGTTATGAGAGAAGAGTTTTTTATTGATTTTGTGGATACAGAGTGGTGTTTTAGAGCGTTAAGTAAGGGTTATAAAATATTTGTATCAAGTAGCGCAATTATGAAGCATAGTATAGGTGATGATACTATAGAAATATTAACTTTCAAAATTCCTGTGCATTCGGGATATAGAAGATATTATAGGATAAGAAATTTGTTTTTTATGTGGAAAATGACATATATACCAAAACGATTAACATTTAAACTTATGCTAAGTAACTTCTTTCATCAGATTCTATTATTTGTTTTAAAGAGAAATAAACTGGATTATGTTAAATACTATTACAAAGGTGTTAAGGATGGTATTAAACACAGTAAAGAAATCAAATTTGAATAATTTTAATAAGTTAGGGTTGTATTAATGAGTGTTATTTTTGTAAAGAAAAATCCTAATTTTCACAACATAATTCAATTTTTAGTTGTTTTTTTTATATTTTCAGTAGTTATTCTTCCCTCAGGTACTATTGGAGATATTAATATTAAACTTCTGTCAATTGGACTTTTATCTTTGGCTTTTTCTCTTGAGTTAATTTCAAAGAAAAGTATAAGTAAAAAAAGTTTATCTCTTTTTTTAGTCTTTTTGTTTGGTTTAATGTTTGTTGCTCTAAATTATAGTAAATCATCATACTTGTCTGCAATGCGTGGATATAATTTAGATGAATCTATTCTTTTTCTTACTTATTTTATTTCTACCGCACTTTTATCAATAATAATTGTTGAGAAAATTGTAAGTACAACACTGATATTAAAGTCAATTTTTTACTCTTCTGTGTTTTATGCTTGTATCAAAATATTATTAACTTTTTTATCGTTCGCAAATATTATACCAATCCAAATAACTTCCGAGTTTATTTTTCACGAATTTAAGGTTCAGCCTATGCTGTTCCCTATTACTGATAATTTAAGTCGTTTACAATTGGCAAATGATTATATTGTTTGTTTTTTACTTTTTTTTATAATTTCAATGCCATATAAGTTTGATTTTTTAGATAAATATAAATTATCTTTGTGTTTTTTTATTTTACTATTTTGTGTCCTTATATCATTTTCAAGATATATGATGATAGTCCTTTTTTTAGCAATTGTAATTTATATTGTAAGTTTCTTTAGATTTACTATTAAGAAAATAATTTATTTTTTAATTTTTATATTGATTTCATTGCTTGTCTATTTTCAGTATATGGATGTGATAAATAACTTTTTATCAATAAGATTTTCTAATGATACAAGTGGGAGTTCTGATTCAACTAGACAGTTGCAGGTAGATTGTTTGCTTTCTGCATTTCAAGAAAGACCTTTTTTAGGTTATGGTGGTATGGGTGATTATTCATCAGCTTGTCCAGGTCCTTATGGTGCTGAGTTTTCCTATGAGGTACAATATCTTGGTTATCTGTTCAGATTTGGAATGTTTCAAACGCTAGCTATTGTCATAATATATTTCACATTGTTTTCTTTAAGTATAAATCGTAGATTTTATACTATTGAAAACTTTATCCCTTTATTGGCAGTTTTAATATGGATGACCATAGGTTTTTTTAATCCATATTTAGTTAGTAGTTATGCTTCGGTTATTGTTATTTTGTGTGTGATTATGACATACAATAGAGAAATCAATTTTCAATAAACATACCAACTTACACCATCAAAAAAAGCCTCTTTATTCCATTCTTTTTCTTTGATGGTTAAATTTTTATTACCATTTATTTTTGTATTTGATTCTGAAGTTTCAAAATGGACGCTTCCTTGTGATGTTATTTTTGAAACTTTAACTGTATAGCCTTTAAATACTCTTTCTATTGCTGGGAGTTTTAGAGTGATATTACTGTTATTATTTATAATGTACCTTCCTACATCATCTGACATTTCTGTACTATCAGTGATTTTTACTGTTTTATAGCCGATTTTTGATATTAATCCATTAGAGTCTATTTCTGCCATGATTCTATTGTTATTCTTCCATAAAATTGAGTTTTTCTTATTTTTTCCTGTAAAAACTAATCCATTTTCTGCACTAGAATCTTCTAAAAAACCAATTTGTGGTGGTGAAATTGCTGAGTCCGAACTTCTAAAATTAATTTCACTACCTTGAGATATAAAACCTACACGCCATCTTTGTTTGTAACCAGTTTCTGCATTTCTTGCTAGATAAGCAGCTGTTCCACCATATACTGATTGAGGTAGAACTACGGTGTCTATTCCATTTATTGTGTTTGGTAGTTCAACTTTAGCATTAATCAATCCATTTTCTTGAATAGCTGCACCAGTCGCTAGGCTTTCTTTGGGTATAAAAGAATTAAAGTTGGTTGTCCATATTTTTGTTACAGGATTAATTAATACACGTGTTCCATCTTTTGGAGTGCCAATTTCTTTTGTTTTAGAGTTAACCCAGCCCGCTGTTGTAATTTTGCCAGATTCAACACTAATAACATATGATGACCACTTTTCTTTTTCATCTGTATCTAAAATCATTCCTTGTCTAATTTTAACTTCATTTATTTCTTCTGAAATTAAACTATTCTCTCTGAATTTTGTATTCGAAATGATTTCCCAAGACTTTAGTGATGGTGCTGTATTATCTGCATATAAAGTAACAGAATCTCTATCTTGGTAATTTGCCATATCTAATAAATTTGCAAAACCCAATACAGGAAAATCAAAAGGCTTCTCAGAATTAGCTTGAAATGCAGCAACTACAGCATTACTTCTCATACCATATGTATCTCGCGCAGCAAAAAAATTCGAAGCAATTTTTTTTGAAATTAATAAATCTGTCGAATCTATAATTCCAATTGGATTAATTTCTATTGTTTCAGAGTAACAAAGATTTGAGCTAGATATTACAATTGCAATAAGTACTTTGTTACTGTAAGACATTTATCTTTATCCTAAATATTTTTAAACTGTTTTAAGCATTCTTTATTGATATGATCTCTTCTGGTATCTATCAACCATCCCCATTTATTAAAATATTGATAAGCACTTTTTAGATGGGCTTTCAAAAGAGTCTTATTTTTATAAGAACCTTGTTCATGTAAGTGGGTGACATAGGCTAGAGGGTAGTAAATTGCACCATATTTCTCAGCACAACGTCTTGATAAATCAACATCCTCCATATACATAAAGAAGCGTTCATCAAAGCCAGCTAGATCGAGTAGTGCATGACTTGCAAATAGCATAAAGCATCCAATCAAATTGGGCGCAAATATTGGTTTATCAATAGAAAACTTTTTTAATAAATAATTTTGATCCAGTTTCTCTCCTAATGCTGGAGAGAAGCGTCGAGCAAATAAATTCATCGGTGTTGGTAATAAACGAGCGCCATGCTGATCTACACCATCGCCTTTAAATATGCGAGGTAAGAATAATCCAGCATCTGATTTTGCCGCAAAACTTAATAACTTCTCGAATTCATTTGCTTCAAACTCAATATCAGGATTACAAATCAAAAAGAAATCTGAGGCTTTTGCATATTGGTGAATTGCAAGATTATGACCATATCCAAATCCAAAATTACCCTCAGATTTTATGTAAACAATTTTTTCATTATTTAAAGTTTGAGCCCAATTACTTTGGTCATTATCTATAAGAATGATTTTTTGTATTAAAGGGGTATTGCTTAGGGAGTCTAAAGTTGGCTTCAAGTCTAAATAGGAATGTTTGTAAATAACAATAGAGGCGAAAACTATCTTGTCAGAAACTAGTTGGGAGTCCTCAATGATCATATTAGTATGCGCCTTTGCCAAGAATAACAATGATAAATGTTTTTGCGAGAATTTTTAGGTCTTGGGAAAATGACCAATTTTTGACGTATTGAGTGTCTAATGATACACGTGTTTCATAATCAATATCGTTACGTCCACTGACCTGCCATAGCCCTGTTAGACCTGGTGTAACTGCCAGATAGTAAATAACATTGTCTTTATAACGAGTTAGTTCATCTTGGGTTACAGGTCTAGGACCTACAAAGCTCATTTCACCTTTAATGATGTTAATAAGTTGAGGCATCTCGTCTAAACTTGATTTTCTTAAAAAATGACCAATTCTTGTCACGCGAGGATCATTTTTTAGTTTGTAGGTACTGTGCCATTCTTCATATGCTATTGGATCAGATGCTAAGAGATTCTGTAATAGTTCTTGGGAGTTGCTGGCCATAGATCTAAATTTTAAACATTTAAATTTTTGACCATTTTTGCCTACTCTCTCATGTCCGTAAAAAGCACTGCCACCATCTACTTTTACAATAATGGAAAATAATAAAAACAAAGGTAGTAATACAATAAAAAGTATGATTGCAAAGGATAAATCAAAGACTCGTTTGAGAGGGGGTTGAGGTTTGATAATCATGAATTGATTTTCTTCGTTCGATATTGGGTATGTTAATTTTGTATTCATAAGAGGTAAAATTTTGCGTTCATCTATCATGATACAAGTGTAATGTGGTTTTTATTACAACTGTATTGCAAATAGCGATTGGGCAAACTTAATTAACCCGAAGTTTATTCAATTTTAAGGAATAATTCAATAAGATAGAATTTTTAGGATTTAAATAACAGCTATAGATTAAAAAATACTGAAAATTACATTCAAATTTCGATAAGATAGTTATCATTGCTCGAATAGTTTTGAGATTATAGAATGATGAAGCTGAAGCAAAAACAAATTTTAATGGGATTATTTCTTTTAGGATCAACAACATCAGTTGTTTTTGCGCAAGGAATTTTATTGAATGACAGTGAGTTGCGTAATGATTTGAACTGGCTGAATCAGCAAGGTGTAATTCAAATAAGCACGTCTACATGGCCATTGAGCGGTGATGAAATTCAAAAAGCCTTATCGAATGCAAAACCGAAAAATTCCGTACAAGAAAAAGTTATTGCTTCAATACAAAAAAATATAAATTTAGACAACAACGCTGTAAAGATTGGATTGTTTGCAGAGTCTGATCCAAAATATTTACCTAAAAGTTTTGCAGATACAAGCAAATCTGAATATCAAGGCTATTTGGAATTGAATACAGGTGGAACCTTTTGGGATGCAAAGCTTCATGTTAATGTAGAAAAAGATCAAAAAGACACGATGAATGAAGATATTAACGTTGAAGGTTCTTATCTTGCTACTAAGCTATGGAATCAGTGGTTAATAGCAGGTCAAATACCAACATGGTGGGGTCCTGGTCATGAAGGTAGCTTAATTCGTGGTGATGCGAGTAGACCTGTCTATGGTGTCACTATGCAAAGAGCCTTACAAAATCCATTTGAAACAAAATGGTTGTCTTGGTTTGGATCATGGCAGTATCAGGCTTTTGCCGGGCAACTCAAAGATTATGATGCTGTTCCGCATGCAAAATTACTCGGGCTAAGAGTAACGGCTCAACCATTTCAGTTTTTAGAGCTTGGTGCTTCACGTGTATTACAATGGGGTGGAGAGGGGCGTTCTGAAAGTTTAAATACTTTATGGGAGGCGATCAAAGGCAATGATAATGTCGATAATCCTAACGAAGATCGTTCTAATCAGCTTGCAGGGATAGATTTTAGACTTAATTTAAATAAAGCTTTAGGATATCCAATAGGTGTCTATGGACAAGTAGTTGGAGAAGATGAAGCAAGTGGTTTACCTTCGAGAAAAACTTACTTAGCCGGTTTGGATTACGCAGCTTCTTATAAAAATATGCCTTTTTCAGCTTATGTGGAGTGGGCGGACACTAGCACAAATGGTGAAAACTTAGGTTATAGTTATAATCACTATATTTATACTGATGGTTATTATCAGAATGGTTATCCCCTTGCTTACCCAATTGGCGGTGATGGTGATATGTTTTCATTAGGTGGGGATATTCAGTTCGATAAAGTTAATCGTTTAATGGGTAGAGTGTTTTATACTCAAGTTAATCAATCGAATGTAGAAACTAATCATGCATTTGATCAAAAAGATAAGATAAAAGGTTTGGATCTTACTTGGACTCATAATATCAAACCTCAAATTCCTTTAAAGATTAATGCTTGGTTAAGTGACTCTGATGTTAAAGGAAAAGATAGTGGTGCTTCTGTGAGTCTAGAACTTCCATTAAATATGAAATTTTAAAGATGAAAGAACTGTTTTTTATCTGACTAGACGATATAAATTTATCCAAACCATCTCACGGTTTAATAACATGTGAGATTTATTTAATCTTAGATAGAAAGTTTTATAGTGAATAAAAAAATGATCAAAAAAGCCATTCTTCCTGTTGCTGGGTTAGGGACTCGTTTCTTACCTGCCAGTAAGTCAATTCCTAAAGAAATGGTCACGGTTGTTGATCGTCCGGCAATTGAATACGTTGTTCGAGAGGCTGTTGAAGCAGGTATTGAGCAAATTATTTTAGTGACTCATTCATCGAAAGTGTCGATAGAGAATTATTTTGATCGTAATTTTGAGTTAGAGACAATTTTGATAGAAAAACAAAAATTTGATCTCTTGGACGAAATTACAGATATTATTCCTGATCATGTCTCTATTGTTAGTATTCGTCAACCTCAACCACTTGGCTTAGGGCATGCTGTTTTATGTGCGAAAGATATCGTTGGTGATGATGATTTTGCTGTCCTACTTCCTGACGTTTTAGTTAAAAATGCCTCCAATCAGCAAAGCGATTTGGAAATAATGATTGGGCGCTATAACAAAGTTAATATTGCTCAGGTTATGGTTGAAAGTGTGTTGCCACATTTAGTAGATCAATATGGGATCGTTGATGTTGCGACATTACCTCAGGAGGGTGGAAGCGAGGTGATGCGAGGAATTGTTGAAAAACCTAAAATTGCTGATGCACCATCAAACCTTTCTGTAGTCGGTCGTTATGTTTTACCTAATAAAATTATGAAAATTCTAGAGCACACATCAAAAGGTGCGGGTAATGAAATTCAATTGACTGATGCAATTGCAACATTACAAAAAAATGATGTAGTTGAGGCTTATAGAATGAGAGGTAAAACGTTTGATTGTGGAAATAAATTAGGCTACTTAAAAGCTGTATTGGATTATGGAGTAAACCATCCAAAATTAGGAAAGGATTTTAAACAATTAATTGCAGACTTGGATATTCATCTTTCTTAGATAATAGGATGCAAAATGAAAATTGCAATCTTTGGTACCACTTTACATGCTGGAGTTATGGCAGCATTGTTATCTGAGTATGGTAATCAGGTTTATTGGTGCCGTCAGAATTCATATTTGAACAACAATATTTCAGGTATCGAATATCAAGAAGAAGAAGTAAATCGTAGGCTAATCAAACAGCGAGATTTAGGCAGTTTAATTGAAAAGAACTTGACTGATATTCCTGTGGATGTGGAAGTTTACTTTTTCTGCTTTAATCCAACAGAGTATGATCTTGCATTCAATACATTGAGTCTGCTATCACATCGGTCTATAGTTCATCCTCGATTAATGATAAATAGTTCAACCTTTGGTTTACATGGAACTGAAAAACTAAAAGCAATATTACCAAATGATTATTGGGTTTATTTCCCTGATGTTATTCAAGAGGGAAATGCTGTTAATAGTGTCTTAAATGTTAAACATGTTATTGTTGGTGTAGAGGTAGAAGAATCAAAACTATTGATTAAAGAGTTATTGAGACCATTTTTTCGATATGAGAATCAATATTTATTTATGCCTATTTTAGATGCAGAATTTACCAAATTGAGTATCTCAGGCATGTTGGCGACACGTGTAAGTTATATGAATGACTTGGCTTTAGTTGCTGAGAAACTGGGTATCGATATATTGAATGTGAAACAAGCATTAGGTGCAGATACTCGAATTGGCTCGGCTTATTTATCGCCAGGATCTGGTTTTGGTGGAGAGAATTTTTCACATGATATTTTGACCTTATCAAGTGCGGTTTCCAAGACAGGTGCTAAAAGTCGTCTTCTTCAACAGGTTTGGGAGATTAATGAAACACAAAAAGAAATTCTTTTTAGGAAACTTTGGAATTATTATCATTCAAATCTGAAAGAAAAAACCATAGCTATATGGGGAGCATCGTTCAAGGAAAATAGTTCTAATGTCAATAACTCTCCTATCCACACGATATTAGCCGCATTATGGGCTCAAGGGGCAAAGGTACGATTACATGACCCCCAAGCATTACAAGAAATATATAAAATTTACGGTGAGCGAGAAGATTTAGTCCTTAGTCACGATCCTTATGAAGTTGTTAATGATGCCGATGCACTGTGTATTGTTACAGCATGGAAGTGTTATTTTAGCCCTAATTTTCAACAATTACATAAAAAAATGCGTCATCCATTAATTTTAGATGGGCGTAATATTTATGATCCTGACTATGTTAAAGCAAACGGCTTTGTTTATGAGGGTGTTGGACGTAAATGAATGAAAAAATTGAAGAATATTTAATGAAAAACATGCATATACCAAATTACACTTTGCAGTTATTAGCTGACAAACTAAAATCTAAACACCTTAATGAATTATTTTCAGAGCAAGTTGATCGTTTCGAACAGTTTTGCTTACACTATGACGATATAAGTTTTGATTTTAGTAAACATAGAATAGATATAGAAATAATAAATGCTTTAGTCGAATTTGCTAATAAAAAACAGCTGGATATTTGGATCAAAAGATTGTTCTCTGGTGAGAAGATAAACTACACCGAGAATCGGTCAGCGATGCACTGGGCTCTGAGATTACCGAGATTTAACACCGAATTTGATGAGTTATCATCATCCGTGCATCGACAACTTGAAAACATGTACAAGTTAGTAAACCAAATACATGCCGGACAGTATCGTGGTGTAACTGGTGAAGTTATTCAAGATGTCGTAAATATTGGTGTTGGTGGATCAGATCTAGGACCTTTAATGGTTACGCACGCACTTTCTGATTTTAAAGTGCTTACAGCTAAACCTTTAGCAGTACATTTTGTTTCTACCATGGATGGTAGTCAGTTATCTGATTTATTACATCAATTACGACCTGAAACCACTCTTTTTATTATATCCTCAAAATCGTTTGGTACTATTGATACTTTATCAAATGCGGAAACGGCTCGTCAGTGGCTGCAAAAAGCTCTGGGAGATAGAGAGTGTGTGATAAAAAGTCATTTTGTAGGTGTATCGACAAAACCTGAAAAAATGACAGAGTGGGGAATATCCCCTGACAAACAACTTCTGCTCTGGGATTGGGTCGGTGGTCGATATTCATTATGGTCATGCATTGGATTTCCTATAGCTTTAAGTATAGGTGTTGATGGTTTTAAGCATCTACTCGCTGGTGCCTATGCGATGGATCAACACTTTCAAACAACAGCTTTTGAGAACAACATTCCTGTTTTAATGGGATTACTCGGAGTTTGGAATAATAATTTCTTAAATATTCAAACTCATGCAGTATTACCATATGATGGACGTTTAAAGTACTTTGCTTCCTATTTGCAGCAATTGGAAATGGAGTCCAATGGAAAGTCAACTCAACGTAATGGAGAAAAAGTGGACTCTGTTACATGTCCAATTATTTGGGGAGAAGTTGGACCAAATGCACAACATGCATTTTATCAGCTTTTGCATCAAGGCACGCATTCCGTAAGTTGTGACTTTATTGCACCTGTAAAACGATATAACGCTAATCAATTTACTTATGCAGAGAATGCTGCCGCTCTAGTAGATCAACATCATCTTGCTTTATCTAATTGTTTGGCTCAGTCACGGTTATTAGCATTTGGTAACCAGGCGCTTTCGAATAATGAATTAAATAATTTACCAACTTATAAACAATATGAGGGTAATCAACCAAGCTCTACTATTCTTTTAAAAGAATTAAATCCATATAGTTTGGGTATGTTGATAGCAATGTACGAACATAAGGTTTTCGTACAATCAGTTTTGTGGAATATTAATCCTTTTGATCAATGGGGTGTTGAGAAAGGGAAGGAAATTGCTAGTCAGTTATTACCTGTTTTAAATCGTGAGATCGAAGATATTTCAACTTTTGATGTTTCAACACAAGGTTTATTAAAAATATTATTAGGGAAGACAGATGGCTAAAATATTAGTGACCGGAGGTGCTGGTTATATTGGTTCACATGCTTGTCTTGAATTACTTAATGCGGGTCACGAAGTTATTGTATTGGATAATTTGTCAAATAGCTCTGAAGAATCTCTAAAACGTGTACAAAAGCTGGCGAATAAATCCTTAATTTTTGTTCAAGGAGACATCCGTGATGAAGATGCTTTAGATCAGTTGTTTAAAAATTATGATATTGAAGCGGTTATTCATTTTGCTGGTTTAAAAGCTGTTGGCGAAAGTCAGGAAAGACCATTAATTTATTTTGACAATAATATTGCAGGTAGTAATCAGCTTGTTAAATCTATGGAGAAAGCAGGAATTTTTAATCTTGTATTTAGTTCATCGGCAACAGTTTATGGTGAACTAAACCCATCTCCATACCATGAAGATATGCTTTTAAGTATTCCTAATAATAATTATGGGTATACTAAAATGATTATTGAGCAGATGCTACAAAAAATAGCACTGGCAGATTCTAGATGGTCGATTGCTTTATTACGTTATTTCAATCCTGTTGGTGCTCATAAAAGTGGACAGATTGGTGAAGACCCTCTAGGTGTTCCAAATAATTTGATGCCTTATGTGACACAAGTTGCTGTAGGGCGGCGTGAGAAACTGTCGATTTTTGGCAATGACTACCCAACTAAAGATGGAACTTGTGAACGGGACTTTATCCATGTTGTTGACTTGGCTAGAGCCCATGTTTTGGCAGTGGCGAATCGTTTGAATAGTCGTGGCTGTCGGGCTTGGAATATTGGAACAGGTGTTCCAATATCAGTTTTGCAAATTAAAGAAACCTTTGAAAAAGTGAATGGTATTCAAATTCCAACAGAGTTTGTTGATAGACGTGAGGGGGATTTATCCGCTTTTTATGCAGATGCCTCTCGTGCTGAACAAGAGTTGGAATGGAAGCCACAATATACTTTGGAAGATATGCTAGCGGATAGTTGGAACTGGCAAAAACAAAATCCCAATGGTTTTTAAGTAGTTGAGTAGTGATAATAAAGGAGCTTTAAGCTCCTTTATTTTTGGGATGAATTAGCCCTGAATTAAAGCAGTGAGTTCATCGACATAACTTTGCATAGGTTGCGGATTTTTATCAGCACGACTTTCAATGTTTAAGCGAAGCAGTGGTTCTGTATTCGATGCGCGAACATTCAAACGCCACGCACCAAAATCAAGGCTGACGCCATCAGTACGATCGATCTGTGGATTTTGGTCCGCATAATGATCAAAGATCTTTTGAACCGTTGCTTGCGTGTCTGCCACTTTAAAATTAATTTCGCCGCTACACGGGAATTTGGCAATCATATTTTCAACGAGTGTGGAGAGGGATTGTTCTGTTTCTGAGAGTAGAGCAATGGTGAGTAACCAAGGAATCATACCGCTATCACAATAAGCGAAGTCACGGAAATAATGATGTGCACTCATTTCTCCACCGTAAACAGCATTGTGTTCACGCATTACATCTTTAATAAAAGCATGTCCAGATTTTGATTGAACTGCGATACCATGGTATTGCTCTACGATATCAAAGGTATTCCAAACTAGACGTGGGTCATGCACTATTTTCTCGCCAGATTGTTTGATCAAGAATGCTTGTGCCAATAAGCCAACAATGTAGTAGCCTTCGATAAATTGACCTTTCTCATCAAATAGGAAGCAGCGGTCAAAGTCGCCATCCCATGCAACGCCCATATCTGCATGGTGTGCGAGCACAGCATTACGGGTACTGTCTCGGTTTTCAATTAAGATCGGATTCGGAATACCATTAGGGAAGGTTCCATCGGCTTCATGATGAATTTTAATAAATTCAACAGGAATATTCAGTTGCTGAAATTTCTGTTCAATCGCATCAATCACATGACCTGCTGCACCATTACCTGCATTTACCACCAGCTTGAGTGGTTTAATTTTCTGAGGATCGATATAGGTTAATAAGTGATCGACAAACTCTGGCAAAATATTATAGTTTTCAGTTGTACCTTTTTGCTCAACTTCTGTAAAAGTACCTGATTCAGCGAGTGCTTGAATGTCTTTTAAACCTGTATCAGCACTGATTGGACGTGCATTTTCACGTACCAATTTCATGCCATTGTAGTCCATCGGGTTGTGGCTGGCAGTTACTTCAATGCCACCTTGGACATCAAGATGGAAAGCGCCGAAATAAACTTCTTCAGTACCCGTCATGCCTAAATCTAGAACATTGACACCTGCATCATTGAGACCACGAATGGTTGCTTGCTTTAAGCCTTCACTGCTCTGACGGATGTCACAACCAATCACCACTTTTTTAGGTTGATAGATTTGTCCGTATGCACGACCAATTTTATAGGCGATTTCTTCGTTCAGTTCGGTACCTAATTTTCCGCGAATATCATACGCTTTGAAGCAAGTCAGTTGAGTCATTTTGAAAAGTGCTGTTGTAGTTAATTAATGTGTTGCAGTATACAAAGACTGAGCTAGATTGAACATTGAATGATACAGATTTAATCATTAAATCATTTTTCTTTGCCTAAGCTTGATGATCAATCTTAAATATATGAGTAGCAAATAAAAAAGGTTGTTTCACGTGAAACAACCTTTTTTGATACATAAAGTCTCCCTTTTAAAAGGGAGATGAGGAGCGAATATAGCTCCGCAAGGGGATGTTAAGCTGATTTTGCTAACACTTCAGCCATTGCTTTTGCAACTTTATAAATATTATTCATATTTAAACCTGCAACGCAGATACGACCACTACGAACAAGGTAAATTGCATATTCTTCACGTAAGGTGTCGACTTGCTCGCCTGTCAAACCTGTGTAGCTGAACATACCTTTTTGGTTTACAAGGTAGCTAAAGTCACGCTCAGGAAGTGCTTTCGTCAACTCATCTTTTAAGATACTACGCATTTTGATAATACGTTCGCGCATCTCTTTAACTTCGTTTTGCCATTGTTGATTAAGATCAGCATCATTTAATACTTGATCAACCAACCATGCACCCGTTGTTGGTGGGCTAGAATAGATACGACGGACCGTTGCTTTTAACTGACCGAATGTGCATTTTGCTGCTTCAGCATCGTCACATACGAAAGTTAAACCACCAACACGCTCACCATAAAGTGAGAAGATTTTAGAGAACGAGTTGCTTACGATGAAGTTCAGACCAGCTTGGTCTAAAGCACGAATCGCATAAGCATCTTGTTCCATGCTATCGCCAAAGCCTTGGTAAGCAATATCAAGGAATGGAATCAAGTTACGCTCTTTTAATGCTGCAATGACTTGATCCCACTGTGCTGGATTTAGATCAGCACCTGTCGGGTTATGGCAGCAAGGGTGTAACAATACGATGCTTTGCTCTGGCAAAGTTTTTAATGTAGACAACATGCCGTCAAAATCAACACCACGAGTTTCTGCATCGAAGTAAGGATAGTAGTTGCTCTTGATGCCAGCACCGTTGAAGATCGCAACATGGTTATCCCACGTTGGTTGGCTCACCCACACTTCTGAATTTGGGAAATAAGTTTTTAAGAAATCTGCACCAACTTTTAATGCACCTGAACCACCAAGAGTTTGGATGGTAGCAACACGACCTTGTTGAATTGCAGGGCTATTTGCACCAAACAATAACGCTTGAATCGCATCACGGTAAGGTTTAAAACCTTCCATTGGTAGATAAAGTTTGGTTTGAGTATTTTTAGGTGCAATACGTTTTTGAGCTTCGATAATAGTTTCGAGCTGTGGAACGATACTGTCTTCGTTGTAGTACAAACCAATACTTAAATTAACCTTTTCAGCGCGTGGATCAGCGTTGAACTGTTCCATTAAAGAGAGAATTGGGTCGCCTGCATAAGGTGGGATATGTTGAAACATTAACAATGTCCTTTTATTCAACAAGGTGCATGGATGTGTCTTGTGGAGCGCTGCTCCAGATGCCCAATAATGTACCAATAAAGCGATGATGAAGCACGCTGTTATTTACATTTCTAGTGTAGGGTCTGTTGACATTTCACAGATGCTTGCGACAGAGGACATTTTTTTAGCCGGTACAAGGCATGTTTAGCGAAATTTAGTTATTCTAAATGAGCGAAACATAACGCAGTAACGACAAAAATGTTCCTGTCCCGCAGGGTTATGGCTAAAACCTCCCTAAACTGCGTTATGAAACTTGACAAGGGAAGGCCATTGCCTGCGTTTCATGTCTTGTTTATGTTGTTTTAGCCGATAACGCAATGCATGGCTGAAATATCAACAGACCCTATTATTTACTTACAAAAATTTGTAGCAAAGCACTCGATTATAAAGATTGTCTACAATCAAGCTGTCATACCATAGTCGTAGCATAAGCAATATCAATGGGTCCAAAGATATAAAAAATTGAGCTTAGACTAATTGCAGTAAAATCATAAACATTTGTTTTATTTATACTTATTATGATTTTTATGACGGTTTTGAATGATTCTAATCAGAATGGATAGAATGTCTGACTGACTGCACAGGTCTATTTTATTGTCGACAATCCTATTGCATTATTTCTATTATCCCGTTATAAAATCATCAAAACTGTAGAGATTGTCGACAATATGCAAGATACCCTTGTTCCTCAAGCCATCAGCACAAGTCAGAGTATTACCCTGACGGAACATGTATTTAAGCAAATTCAATCCGCAATCGTGTTAGGGCAGATTCCTGCGGGAAGCAAGATTTCTGAACCTGAACTGGCACGCATCTATGGCATTAGTCGTGGGCCTTTGCGTGAAGCGATTCATCGTCTTGAAGGGCAGCGATTGGTTGAGCGTACCGCCCATGTTGGTGCGCGAGTTGTTTCTCTTTCTCTACAACAATTTAAAGAACTTTACCAAATTCGTGCTTCACTTGAAGGCTTAGCTTGTAAGTTGGCTGCACAGCATATTGATAAAAAACAAATCTTAGCATTGCGTGATGTGTTACGAATGCATGCTGAAGATGAAAACTTTAAAGCAGGTAAGGGTTATTACCTACAAGAAGGTCAAGACGATTTCCATTACTGCATTATCAAAAGCAGTGGCAATAAAACCTTAGAAAAAATGTTATGTGATGAGCTGTATCACCTCATCCGTATGTACCGAATTCAATTTTCAAACACCCCAAATCGACCGAGCAAAGCTTGGGACGAACATATCCGCATTTTAGATGCGATCGCAGAAGGTGACGGTGAACTTGCCGAAATGCTGATGCACCGTCACATCAATGCATCTTACAAAATTGTTGAGCAAACATTGCTGCAAACCCAAGGAGAACATCAACATGGCTAAATCTGCTGGTCAGCTATTCCGCGACGCGGTCGCAAATGAAAAACCATTACAAGTGGTTGGTGCGATCAACGCCAATCATGCATTGTTAGCAAAACGTGCAGGCTATAAAGCAATTTATTTGTCAGGTGGTGGTGTTGCCGCAGGTTCGTTAGGTTTACCTGATTTAGGGATTAGTAACCTTGATGATGTATTGACGGATGTACGCCGTATTACTGATGTCTGTGATTTACCATTATTGGTTGATGTGGATACAGGTTTTGGTGCTTCAGCATTCAACATTGCACGTACTACTAAATCAATGATTAAGTTCGGCGCAGCAGCAATGCACATCGAAGACCAAGTGGGTGCAAAGCGTTGTGGACACCGTCCAAACAAAGCAATCGTGACCCAACAAGAAATGGTTGATCGTATTAAAGCTGCGGTTGATGCGCGTACTGATGAAAACTTTGTGATCATGGCGCGTACTGATGCACTTGCAGTTGAAGGTTTACAAGCAGCAATTGACCGTGCAGGTGCTTACATTGAAGCAGGTGCGGATATGTTGTTCCCTGAAGCGATCACTGAATTGGCGATGTACAAGCAATTTGCTGATCTGACCAAAGTTCCAGTATTAGCAAACATTACTGAATTTGGTTCTACACCATTATTCACGACTGAAGAATTGGCTTCTGCGGATGTGAGCATTGCGTTGTACCCACTTTCAGCATTCCGTGCGATGAACAAAGCAGCGGAAAATGTGTATGAGACTCTGCGTCAAGAAGGCACACAGAAGAACGTTGTTGACACCATGCAAACTCGTCAAGAATTGTATGAGCGCATTAACTACCATGCGTTTGAACAATACCTAGATGGAACTTTCGCGAAGAATAAATAAGGAATCCCCCTAAATCCCCCTTTGTAAAGGGGGACTTCCCTCCCTTTGGAAAGGGAGGTGAGGAGCGGTTGTAGCTCCGCAAGTGGGATTTTAGAACTCATAATTCACATAGAAAGAACAGAAAAGGACAATCTTATGAGCAGTAATGAAACTCCAACAGGCTTCAAGCCAAAAAAATCAGTTGCGTTAAGTGGTCAAGTTGCAGGTAACACAGCACTTTGTACCGTAGGTCGTAGTGGTAATGACTTGCACTATCGTGGTTATGACATTCTTGACCTTGCAGTGGGTAGCGAATTTGAAGAAGTTGCGCACTTGCTTGTACATGGCAAACTGCCAAACAAAGCTGAGTTGAAAGCCTATAAAGCAAAACTGAAAGCACTTCGTGGCTTACCAGCCGCATTGAAAACTGCACTTGAGCAGTTACCACCATCTGCACACCCAATGGACGTGATGCGTACGGGCGTTTCAGTTCTAGGTTGTTTAACGCCTGAACATGAAGACCACAATGAAGCAGGTGCAAAAGACATCGCTGATAAATTGATGGCAAGCTTGGGTTCAATGTTGTTGTATTGGTACCACTTCAGCAACAACGGTCGTCGTATCGAAGTTGAAACGAATGATGACTCAATCGCTGCGCATTTCCTCCATTTACTTCATGGTGAAGCGCCATCTGAAGAATGGATTCAAGCAATGCATACGTCTTTGATTCTGTATGCTGAGCATGAATTCAACGCTTCTACATTTACTTCACGTGTTGTTGCAGGTACAGGTTCAGACATGTACTCAGCAATTACAGGTGGTATTGGTGCGTTGCGTGGTCCAAAACATGGTGGTGCGAATGAAGTTGCATTTGTGATTCAACAACGTTATGACAACGCTGATGAAGCAGAAGCAGACATCCGTAGCCGTGTAGAGAAAAAAGAAGTGATCATCGGCTTTGGTCACCCTGTTTATACGATCTCTGATCCACGTAACGAAGTGATCAAGAAAGTGGCGCGTGATCTTGCTGAAGCGCAAGAGAACACCAAAATGTACCTCATTGCTGAACGTTTAGAAGCAGTGATGAAAGAAGTGAAAAACATGTTCCCGAATCTCGACTGGTTCAGCGCTGTGAGCTATCACTTGATGGGTGTGCCAACAGCCATGTTCACGCCATTATTCGTGATTGCACGTACAGCGGGTTGGTCGGCACACGTGATTGAACAACGTCAAGACGGCAAAATTATTCGCCCAAGCGCGAACTATACTGGCCCTGAAAACTTAGAATTTAAACCATTGGCGGAGCGTGGTTAATGACAAATCAATACCGTAAACCGCTGCCAAATCAGAATGGCAATACCCAGCTCGAATACTATGACGTGCGTCAAGCCGTTGAAGATATTCAGCCAGGCGCATATGAAACTTTGCCATACACCTCGAAAGTGTTGGCAGAGCAGCTTGTGCGTAAAGCTGATGCAGAAAACTTAACTGATTATTTAAAGCAACTGATTGAACGCCGTCAGGACTTGGATTTTCCTTGGTATCCTGCGCGCGTGGTGTGTCATGACATCTTAGGTCAAACAGCATTGGTTGATCTTGCAGGCTTGCGTGATGCGATTGCTGAAAAAGGTGGTGATCCATCTAAAGTCAATCCAGTGGTGCCAACGCAGTTGATCGTGGATCACTCTTTGGCAGTTGAATTTGGTGGCTTTGATCCTGACGCGTTTGAGAAAAACCGTGCGATTGAAGATCGTCGCAACGAAGACCGTTTCCACTTTATTGAGTGGACGAAAACGGCATTTAAAAATGTCGACGTGATCCCTGCGGGTAACGGCATCATGCATCAAATCAACTTGGAGAAAATGTCTCCAGTGATTCAAAATCGTGATGGTTTAGCGTTCCCAGACACATGTGTAGGTACAGACTCACATACACCACATACGGATGCACTTGGTGTGATCTCAGTGGGTGTAGGTGGTTTAGAAGCTGAAAACGTGATGTTGGGTCGTGCATCGTGGATGCGTCTTCCAGACATTATCGGTGTTGAGCTAGTCGGTCAGCGTCAAGCAGGTATTACTGCAACGGATATCGTACTTGCTTTAACTGAGTTCTTGCGTAAAGAACGTGTCGTTGGTGCATATCTTGAGTTCTTCGGTGAAGGCGCTGACAGTATGTCTGTGGGTGACCGTGCAACCATCTCGAACATGACACCTGAATACGGTGCAACGGCTGCGATGTTCTACATCGACCAAAACACGATTGATTATTTACGCCTGACAGGTCGTGAAGATGCACAAGTGGCATTGGTTGAGCAATACGCAAAAGAAATCGGTCTTTGGGCATCAGATATGACCAAAGCACAGTATCCACGCGTACTTCGTTTTGATCTTTCAACAGTCACTCGTAACATTGCAGGTCCATCAAACCCACATGCACGTGTATCTACTGCTGACTTGAAAGAAAAAGGTATTGCTGGTGTTGTTGAAAACCGTACGGATGGTTTAATGCCTGATGGCGCGATCATCATTGCGGCAATTACTTCTTGTACCAATACCTCAAATCCACGTAACACGGTGGCAGCAGGTCTATTGGCACGTAAAGCCAATGAACTTGGTTTAGTGCGTAAACCTTGGGTGAAATCTTCATTTGCACCAGGTTCTAAAGCTGCTGCACTTTATCTTGAAGAAGCTGGCGTACTGAAAGACTTAGAAAAACTTGGTTTTGGTATCGTGGCGTATGCATGTACTACGTGTAATGGTATGTCAGGTGCGCTTGATCCAGTGATTCAACAAGAAATCATTGACCGTGATTTGTATGCGACAGCGGTACTTTCGGGTAACCGTAACTTCGATGGTCGTATCCATCCATATGCAAAACAAGCGTTCTTGGCATCGCCTCCACTTGTGGTAGCGTATGCGATTGCAGGGACAATTCGTTTTGACATCGAAAAAGATTCATTGGGTACAGACAAAGACGGTAATCCAATTTACCTGAAAGATATCTGGCCATCTGATGCTGAAATCGATGCACTGGTAAAAGAAGCTGTGAAGCCTGAACAATTCCGTAAAGTCTACATTCCTATGTTTGACCTCGGTGAAGTTGAGCAAGCGGAAAGCCCACTTTACGACTGGCGTCCTATGAGTACTTACATCCGTCGTCCGCCGTATTGGGAAGGGGCGTTGGCTGCACCACGTACTTTGACCAACATGCGTCCGCTTGCAATTTTGGGTGATAACATCACGACTGACCATTTATCGCCTTCAAATGCGATCATGATGGATTCGGCTGCGGGTGAATACCTACACAAAATGGGCGTACCTGAAGAAGACTTCAACTCATACGCGACACATCGTGGTGACCATTTGACCGCACAACGTGCAACATTTGCCAACCCGAAATTGTTTAATGAAATGGTGGTTCGTTCAGACGGCACGATTAAACAAGGTTCAAAAGCGCGTGTAGAGCCTGAAGGCGAAGTGATGCGTATGTGGGAAGCGATTGAAACTTACATGAACCGTAAGCAACCGTTGATCATTGTAGCGGGTGCGGATTATGGTCAAGGTTCAAGCCGTGACTGGGCAGCGAAAGGTGTTCGTCTTGCAGGTGTTGAAGCAATCGTGGCTGAAGGTTTTGAGCGTATTCACCGTACTAACCTAGTCGGTATGGGCGTGTTACCGCTTGAGTTTAAACCAGGTGTGAACCGTAAAACGTTGAAGTTAGATGGTACTGAGCTTTATAGCGTGATTGGTAATATCTCACCGCGTTCGACTTTGACTTTAGTGATTGAGCGTTCAACTGCTGATGGTAAAGAAGAAATTCTTGAAGTTCCTGTAACTTGCCGTTTAGATACAGAAGAAGAAGTTTCTGTATATGAAGCGGGCGGTGTATTACAGCGTTTTGCGCAAGACTTTTTAGAAGGTCAAGTGGCTTAATACTTTAGCTAAAATTAATTGATATGATTTAAAAAAGACCCTACATTAATGTGGGGTTTTTTAATACTAATATTTATGGATTAAACAATGTATAAGATTGAACGTGTGGACATCAGTGATTTTTGGCATAGATTTGATGTTGGCTGTGAGTTTAACGAAGATGTAAATATCATTATTGGTAGAAATGGTACTGGGAAAACTACATTTATGAATATTCTCCATGCTATTTTAACGGTTGATCCTGTTGGTTTAGTTGAGAATGATTTTGGATCCGCCAAAATACTATTAAAAAATGAGAGTAAACAAAGAAAGACAATCATAGTTAAAAAAATTGAAGATGAGCATTTTAATTTCCCTATTATTGAATACCAAATTTCAAATAAAAAATATAAGTTTAGACTAATAAATTTAGAAGAACGTAGAATTTCTCAAATGCAAAAACGTCGAATATCAGAGGAATCAATGGATATTCGGAATGAAATGTTTGGTTTAACTTCAGTTTCTTCATTGTCAGTATATAGATTAAGAAATGATGATGAATATGAGGTGAGAGATAGGCATGGTGCTGTTTTTTTATCACCAGTTGATTATAGGCTATCACAAGCCTTAGCAGGATTAACGGAATTTCAATTAGCATTGGCTGAAGAAGCTCAAATAGTTGCTAAGGATCTACAGAAAAATGTTTTAGCATCAATTTTATATAGTGAAGAAGATGCAAAGCAAAAAGCTTTGAATCTATCTTTTGACAAGGAAGCCGAACAAGAAAGATTGATTTCTGCTTATGAACAGTTAAGTTCTTATGATGCAGCTATTAGAAAAAAAATAAAATTCCATGTATCTAGTATTGCTGAAACAATGGATGAAATTCAGAGTAATAAACCTGAAAAAAATATTGATATTAAGTCTTTGGAAGCACTTCGTAAAACAAGAAAAATTATTGATTTATCACTAGCTGCTAAAGATAAAACACAATCTATTTACTCTCAAATAAACTTATTTTTATCAATAATACAAAACTTTATACCAGATAAAAAATTTAGCTTTATTTCTGGTCGTTTGATTATTGAAAATAGTTTAGGAGTCATTGAACATTCAAAACTTTCATCTGGAGAAAAACAACTAATCATATTAATGATTGAAGCATTATTGCAAAAAGGGAATAAACATATATTTATGGCTGATGAACCAGAGTTATCTTTACATATAGCATGGCAACGTCAAATTATTCCTGCAATTAGAAAAATAAATCCGAATTCTCAAATAATTGTTGCTACTCATTCTCCAGAAGTTGCTTCTAGATATAAAGAGTCAATTTTTGATATGGAGAAATTGATTAATGCCTAGTCTAGATTATTCACTTGATGCTCTTAACCTCCTCAATGCTTTTCATCAAGTTGATAAAGTGATTTATGTTGAGGGTCAAGATGATGTCCCTTTTTGGGAATTTCTGTTTAAAAAATTTACTAATTTAAAGATCTATATTGAAGATGTTGGTGGAAAGGAAAATCTTAAACCTTACATTAAAAAAATTAAGCATGAGTCTGTAGAATTTATTGTTGCCAAGGATCTAGACTATGATAGTTTTTTAGATGAAAGCTTGAAATATAACAGTATTTTAACAACAGCTGGATATTCAATAGAAAATACGCTAATAGACAAAAATACTTTATTCTATGTAGTTAAAAAGTTGAGTTTATTACCTGACTCAAAAATTGAAAAAGATGAATTCAAAGACTGGCTTTCAAAGCTTAACTCTATAATAAAAAATCTAATATTATTCGGAATACATAATGAGTTAACCGAGAGTGGTGTTTCTGTAGTCCCTACAAACGCAGATAGATTTATGGTTTCTAAAAACTCAGCTTTACTTTGTTCAGAAAAAATAGATACCTATCTAGAAAAAATAGATTTGATAATAAGTGCAGATGAACTGAATAGATTATTAAATAAAGTAAATAAAGTAAATAAAGTAAATAAAGACTATCTAGATTTATTAAATGGTCATTTCTATTTTTCTGCTGCACATAGATTTGTAACGCTCAAAAGTGCAGAGTTGAAATCATCGACCAAAGCAGAGAAAATTCAATGTTCTATGGATACTTTTTTAGCGTTATTGATGAGTGCATTTGAAAATTGCTTTAATTCAGAACATATACATTATGTACATTATCGAGAACAATTCTCACTGGTGGTATAGATGAAGCTGATAATTTAAGGATTCTGCATTAACCTTTCAGCCACTATCATTTGTCAGAAAGGTCAATAAATAATCAAAACTATCACGCTATAGTATATGAACCATTTCTAAAATCTATGGAGAACAAAGATGGTTACTGCTGGCGAAAGACCTGGAACTGGCTTCTATTTTTGTGTCCAATGCGGACATCGCACCTATTTAGAAATTGGTACTGATCGTTTACCTCCGTGTACCAAATGCCTTGGCAATCAATTCAACAGTAAGAATGCCTAAGCCGCAAACACCAAACAGTTACCCACTGTTTTGATGAAAGCCCTGTCACTCGATAGGGCTTTTTTGTTACTGTAAAATATGAAATAACAAGATAGGGATATCTGACAAAAATAAGGAAAACCCAGATGGAAACAATTTTAGGACTTTATATCGGCGTAGGATTAAGCGCAGCCTGTGGTTTTCGTGTCTTTGTTCCTTTATTGGTGATGAGCATTGCAACCCTGATGGGCTGGTATGAACCTGCAAAAGGCTTTGAATGGTTAGCGATCCCTGCTGTATGCGCTGCACTTGGATTTGCAACCATCTGTGAAATCGCAGCTTATTATGTGCCGTGGGTCGATAATCTCTTGGATACCATTGCCACGCCTGCTGCTGTAGTGGCAGGCACACTCAGTACGATGGCGGTCAGTAGTGGAGAAATGTCACAATTTGCGACTTGGGCAGCCGCGCTGATCGTGGGGGGCGGAACAGCAGGCGTGGTGCAAATGAGCACGGTAGCTGCACGAGGTGTTTCAACAGCAACCACTGGTGGACTGGGGAATTTTGTAGTGGCAACAGGTGAGTTGATTGGCTCAATTGTCTTGTCGATCTTGGCATTTGTGATGCCTGTTGTGATTACGGTATTTGTGATTATTCTCGTGATTGTGGTCGCACGTTGGGTGAGCCAAAAAAAACAAGAAAAGATCAGTCATTCAACATCGTGAGTTTTTAAATTCAGTACAATCAGGAAACTTAGACCTAATTTTATAACCTAAGTTTCCTATATGTATTACCACTTCACACGTTTTAATAAGATATCTTTATACATAATAAAATCGCAGGCGAGACTAAAGAATGGCTGCTTAAAGGTTGCAGGTTTATTATGCTCATAAAAGAAATGACCTACCCACGCAAAGCCATATCCGACTACAGGCAAAGCCCAAAGTAATTTGGCATTTCCAGTTGCGATAGATGCAGCAGCAATACCAATTACGCAGCTTGTCCCCACGAAATGCAGACGACGACAAGTCGCATTTTCATGTTGCGAAAGATAAAAAGGATAAAATTCAGCAAGGGTTTTATAACGAGCTTCACTGGCTTCCATCTGCACAGTATTGTTTTTCATCAGTTCTTGAGTATTGTGAGACATACGACTATTCCTTTCGTTTAAAGTCGTCTTCATTTTGAACACTCCAACCGAAATGGTCTTGAACGAATATGCTATCTCAACATAAGGAATTGGACTCGACCACACCGTATAAAAGCTTGGTCTATGCGTGGGATGGTGTGATTGTGTATGTGACTCAAGATCATTTGAATAAAACACACGCGCATTTTCCAGCACTATTACAAATCGGTTTGGACACTGCTTTCACATTGGCTGTTGAAGATCAGCCTGTGAACTATCATGAAATTGTAGTGATGGCACCCAATATTAGCCACAGTACCGATTCACAGAATCAACCTTATATTGCAATTCTGATCGATCCTGATCATGTGCTTTATGCTTATCTGCATCCTTTATTGAATGGACAGACATTTAATTCATTATCTGCTGATCGACTTCAATCTTTTCAAAAACAGTTTCAGCAATTGATGACTGCTCAACTCTGCTTAGAACAAGTAAAGCAATTGCTGAAGGATGTGTTATTGGCACTCAATCCTCAGCCATTATTGGCTTTACCATGGGATCAACGAATTCAACTCGCTCGTGAATACATCAAACGCTGTGTGCCCCATCAAATTCCAACCATCGCAGATGTTGCGCTACAGGTTGGGCTATCAGAGTCACGCTTGATGCATCTGTTTAGTCAGCAACTCGGACTATCTATGCGGCAATATATCTTGTGGTTGCGTATCCGCTATGCCATCAAGCTGTGGATGCAGGGCAAAACTTTGATTGAGATAGCAGTTGAATCAGGCTTTTCTGATCAAGCTCATTTCACCCGAACTTTACGTCGTATGGTGGATTTTGCGCCGTCGATGTTGAAAGCCAATACGATTTTTATCAGCGATGACGCTACCGAAAAATAAACTAAGCATTGAAAGAGCTCGGTCAAAGTATTTCTAAGATTCGATGCTAAGATTTTCATGAACACTCAGAAGAATTACAGATATGAAAATCGTCGCCATTCAGCCTGCATTGCAGTTAGGACAGGTTGAAGCAAATTTAAAAAAACTCGAACAATTGATTTTAGCGGCATATCAAGAGCATACGCCTGATGTGATCGTACTTCCTGAGTCGATGACTTCTCCAAATGTCTATTCACCACAAGCTTTGCTGACGCCACAACCATTACAGGGTCAGCCCTTACAGCTTTTAATTCGCTTAGCCAAGCAATTGAATGTGGTGATCACAGGGGGCTTCGTGGCAATTCGTGACGGGCATACCTATGGTACTTATGTCATGGTGGAGCGGAATGGCGATTATCATCTGCATGACAAAGATATTCCAACCGCATGGGAGCAAAATTTTTATCGCGGTGGTTCGGATGATGGAGTTGTGGATTCAAGTAGCTTGAACTGTAAGGTTGCATTGCTCTCAGGTTGGGAGTGGGCAAGGTTCCGTAACGCCAAGCGTGTTCGAGAACAACATGCACAGTTGATTTTAGGTGGAATGTGTTGGTATTCGATGCCGATCAATTGGTATGGATTGTTGGGTACTTGGATGCGTCGTGAACATGAAATTTACAAACAACAAAGTAAAGCGTTACCTGTGCAAATGGCACGCTTAACAGGTATTCCCGTAGTGCATGCCGCTCATGTCGGCGAAGTCTTGAGTGATATGCCGATGTTACCTTATGTCAAATGGTTAACTGAAATGGTGGGCGAAACGCAGATTTGTGATGCTGCTGGAAATGTTTTAGCGCGTATGAGTCTAGCCGATGGTGAGGGCTATATCGCCGCAGAAATTGAATTGGCTGAACCAAAACCTGTCGATCCTTTAGCATCTAGTTATTGGATTCCTGACATGACGCTGACTTCAAAATTAGCATGGCATGTCGGCAATCTTCATGGCGGACTGATGTATCGTGTGAGACATCGCCTAAAAAAGTTTCCTTGGCAAAAACAGTTGAAGTGAAGCAAAGCTAGCTTCTCATTCAACAAACAGCGATGGCATGGTGATCTTACCCATCGCTTCTGAGTTGCAAAGACAGTATTTTTCTCAATCAAAGCTCGAAAAATCATCTTCAAGCGAGTAAATTACACCCACATTTTGAGTGGGCATGGTTGATGATGGCGTTTACTTGGATTTTATTTACCTTGATGGCTGCTTTTATGCAGGCGTGGCGCAATGCATTTCAAAAACAACTCAGCACCACAGTCGATGTTTATGGCACGACATTGGCACGCTTTCTATTTGCACCGATCTTTGCTTTTAGTTATATCGTCATTCTTTATGCTCAGCAGCCTGTCAGTGTTGAAGTTAGTTTTTCCAATAAATTTTGGTTCTATGTGGTGATCGCAGGGATTAGCCAAATCTATGCAACGGCTTTAATGGTCAAATTATTTCAACAAAAGAATTATGCCATCGGGGTCGGACTCGCCAAAAGTGAAGCTATTTTAGCGGCATTGGTCGGTGTACTGTTTTTACAAGAGCATTTAACAGCATGGGGCTGGGTGGGTGTTTCGATTGGTGCAGTCGCGGTATTTTTACTGAGTAAAGGCAGACAACATACTGAACTTTCAATGAAAACATTGATGATCGGTTTAGGCAGTGGTTTGTGTTTTGCCATCACCTCATTGTTGGTGCGTGAAGCAAGTTTAGAGTTGAACATGTTGCCATTTCTACATCGTGCCGCATGGGTGCTGTGTAGCTTGATTAGTTTTCAGTGCATTATATTGTTGCTATATCTTGGTATTTTCAGTCGTCAGACTTTATACAAAATGTGGCAACGTCTTGGACTGACTTTCAAAGTGAGTGTCTGTAGTTTTCTTGCTTCATTGGGGTGGTTTAGTGCGATGAGTATGCAAACCGTGGCAATCGTGAAAACACTGGGTCAGGTCGAGATTTTATTTAGTTTATTGATCTCTGCATTTTTCTTTAAGGAAAAATTGGCGAGAACCGATCATTTAGGTTTGTGGTTGGTGATCGTGGCTGCGATTATGGTGATTTGGGCTTAAATTTTTAGGCTCATGAAAAAATACACATGTAAATTTGAATATATCGGAATTTAAATCAGTTATTTTTTGTTGAAATGGGAAATAATTCTGATTTTAGAATCTGTTACGCAAAACTATTTCATTTGTGGCGAAAAATACCATTTTTTAGGAAAACAATCCCATCCCGATCTGCCTAAACTATGTCTCAAGGGTGTGAAAGGGATCGAAAAGAGTAGCATGCACCGACGCTTATAAAGCAAGTGTGTACGAACCCAAAAGGTCTCGATTCGGCTTAGGACGCTATAGATCAAAAGTTTATAGGCAAAGGTTATGGCTTACAAAGTCATAGGTGTTGAAGTAAACAACATGTTTTCCCTTGATACCCTAAAAAATTAATCTAAACAGAATATGACGAAAACATTAAAAATAATAAAAACTGGATCAATAAAAGAAAATTCGAATGTGAAACACATCTTTAAATTCAAAAAATGTGAATAGAAGTCGAGATTTTTATATTAAAAAACAAAGTGATATAATGCCATTAAAAGCTAAAAATCAAAATATGATCATACTGGAATAGGTCAGAAAAATAATGAACGAGTTCGATCTGAAAATACGTTATCCCCATCAAACCAACAGAAATGATGCTG
The DNA here is from genome assembly GCF_027854795.1 of Acinetobacter sp. AOR34_HL. NCBI lineage: Bacteria > Pseudomonadati > Pseudomonadota > Gammaproteobacteria > Moraxellales > Moraxellaceae > Acinetobacter > Acinetobacter sp. AOR34_HL. The sequence goes on from NZ_JAKTID010000082.1 coordinate 87,280, forward strand.
CTCATTTGGGTATATTTGACGCAGAGACGATCATTCGTAAGTTTGATGAAATGGGATGGCGACAACAAATGGTCCGTCAGTTACAACTGGATGGTACAAGCACCAGTTTTATCGTAACGAATGAATATACAGGACAAAGTGTCCGTATCATTTTGGATGCCTATGCTCAATCCCAGCAACTTGAATTTAAATTGGATAGTGATATTCCTGTTCTGATTTCGAGAAAGGATGTATTTGGATTGGTCACCCGCAAAGCCAAAGATACGATTTCCTTTAATCACCTGACACTAGACCGTGCCAAAGAATATCTCATCGCGTTTATGAATGGTGAGGTTGAGGAGTTAGAAGCACTTTATCGTGACAGCTTAAATAAACCGATGAAGACAGCGTCTTAACTTTTAATCTTCCTGAACTCAATCAAATAAACCCTTAATAAAGACATTTTATTCAGGGTTTTTATTTTAGATAAACCAAGGATAAAAAATAGCGATCCGCTGGCTGTGATTTTTTTGAATGGGTCGATTTTCTATCCGTTGTCGTTATAATCTGCTCGCTTGATTCAATCTGTTTGCTTCCTATGCCTTTAAACGATCATTTTATTTACCAACCTCCCCAAGAACCTCTTGAGATCATGTACGAAGATGAGGATTTGGTCGTGGTCAATAAACCTGCGGGCTTATTGTCCGTGATGGGGCGATTACCAGAACATCATGACAGCGCGTATTTGCGTGTATTGGATCTCCATCCAACGGCTAAAGTAACGCACCGTTTAGATATGGCCACTTCAGGTTTACTGATGTTTGCTAAGCATCGTGATGCAGAGGTCGCCGTGAGTAAAATGTTTCAAGCGCGTACCGTTAAAAAATATTATGAGGCCTTGGTACAAGGTGCAATTCAGGCTGAAGGCAGTGTCGATGTTCCATTGATTACAGATTGGGAAAATCGTCCACGTCAAATCGTACATTTCGAGTTGGGTAAGCAAGCCAAGACACTGTTTCAATTGATGGATTACGATGTTGAAACTGATCAAAGTCGTGTGCGACTAGAACCCGTTACAGGTCGCTCACACCAACTTCGTGTGCACATGATGCATATTGGACATCCAATCATGGGCGATAAACTTTATCATCCTGAACCTGCCAAATTTCATTTAAAACGTATGGCATTACATGCTGCATTCTTGTCTTTTCAGCATCCTTTACAACAACATCTCGTTGAAATTAAATCGGTGATTCCATTTTAAAATGTAAGCTAAGGTGAAATAAGTGTAGCTAAGCTAGGTATGTGGATGGATTTATAATAGATTATAAAAACATATAATGTTTTGTGAGATGCCCGATGAGTCAACCATTAACCCAGCATTGGCAAACCATCTATTCCACCAAAGATCCTAAAGAAGTCAGTTGGTTCCAAGCTCAGGCTTCGACCTCCTTGCGATTGATCCAAAAAGCGCAACTCCACCCTGAGGCAGAAATCATAGACGTTGGGGGTGGCGCCTCAGTTTTAGTTGATCAGCTTTTAGAACAAGGCTTTAAACACATCACAGTTTTAGATTTGGCAGAGGCTGCGTTACAAAAAAGTCAGGTACGCTTGGGAGAACTTGCCAACAAAGTGACATGGCTTATTGCGAATATAGTCGAGGTTGAGTTTGCAGATCACCAATTTGATCTTTGGCATGATCGGGCAGTTTTTCATTTTTTGACAGAGCACAACGATCAGCAGCGTTATTTGCAAAAAGTAACTGCTGCGCTGAAATCAGGTGGTTATCTAGTGATCTCAACCTTTGCAGAAGATGGAGCATTGAAGTGTAGTGGTTTACCTGTGCTACGTTACAGCACACAAGAGCTGATACATTTCTTTGGACAATCTGCATTTGATGTGGTGGAAGAGGGGAAAGAAGTTCATATCACCCCAGCGGGAAATGAACAGAAGTTTAGTTATCTACTCTTGCGAAAAAAATAAAATAAGGAATAACGTTCTTAACTATGTATTCGTGTATCAACGAGTTAAAGTGGGCTGGTTTGCCGACTTTGACTCAAGCGCAATTAAAAAAATTACTACTTGAAGCCGATCCAGATTGGCAGCATGTTTTAGCTTATCTATCAGAAGTAAAAATCTTTGTGATTTCCAATGATCGTCGGGATGTAATTGCAGAATTATGTTTATTACAACGCGGGGATGAAGCGGAAATTATCAATTTAGCCGTCACCAAAGAGCATCGAGGTTTTGGTCTAGCCAAATCATTGATTAAACATGCGATAGAAAATGCATGGCAATCTTCGGTCAGCACTGTTTTGATTAAAACAGGCAACTCAAGTTTTGATCAGTTGGCTCTATATCAGAAGTGTGGTTTTCGTATGTCATACATTGAGCGAGATGTGTTTAAACACTATCCTGAACCGATTTATGAAAATGGAATCCGTTGTATCGATCAAGTTGTTCTATCCATCGAGTTGACCATATAGCTATCGGAGATCCACATGAAGATCATTTATGCTTTCACTACAATAATGATCTTCATGCGTCTAAAAACTGACATAAAAATAGGTTAATCTATAGCCAAATAATTAAACTGAAACGACAACAAAGGATATTCAAATGACACGTGATTACGAGCAATTTCCTGATAATGACAATGGTAATGTGCTTTGGCAAATGGTTGAAGATGGCAATGACCTAAGTGAACCGCATGAAGTCGAATTTTCAATTGTGTTTGAAAAGCAAGAACAAGCAGAAAAGTGTGGATTGCATCTGTTACATCAAGAGCAAAAAATTTCACTGTATCAAGAAGAATTGCATTCAGATGGATCGGATTTGTGGGTATTAAATATTCACGTCAATATGATGTTGGAATATGAAGATATTGCAGATTTAGAAGAGTGGATGACGCGGATTGCGCAAGAGTTTGATGGTGAATACGACGGATGGGGTTGTATGAGCTATATCTATGATGATGAAGACGAATAATGATACATATTCAGCCTGCGTTTGCAGGCTGAAATATTTTTAATCGTGCATCGTACGACATCTAATTTTATTTACTCACATCTAAATAAAGACTTTCTTTGACTTCTTCCATCACCACATAACTATGGGATGATGCCGAAGCAGGCAGTTTTTTCAGTAAATCACCCAATAAACGTCGATAAGCACTCATTTCTTTGAGTCGGGCTTTGACTAAATAATCAAACTCACCTGATATTAGATGACATTCCAAGACCTCAGGAATATCGACTAAATCTCGAGCCACTTGATCAAAGACATCACCTGATTTTGCTGACAGTTTGATTTCCAAAAACACCAACAGGCTGCGATCAACATGCGCAGGATTAAGTCGAGCATAGTAGCCCATAATAATACCTTCACGTTCCAAACGTTTGACGCGTTCTGAGCAAGGCGTGGTAGATAAGTTCACACGTGAAGCTAACTCACTAATTGCGATGCGCCCTTCACGTTGCAGAATGTCTAAAATCAGGCGATCAATACGGTCTAATTTACGCATAGATTATTCCCTTTTATTTTAATTTTTCCGCGATAAAAACATTAAATTACCTAGATTATAGCCATAAAAACAGTCAAAAAAACTATTGAAGCAAAAATATACTAGTTAAATAAACTAGTGGGCGAGAGGGACCTATTATGCGCGTCATCGTTTTAGGAAGTGGTGTTATTGGTGTAGCAAGTGCTTACTATCTTGCGCAACAAGGTGCCCAAGTGACTGTACTTGATCGTCAGTCTGGTCCAGCAAAAGAAACCAGTTTTGGTAATGCTGGGCAAATCTCGCCAGGATATTCAACACCTTGGGCTGCACCAGGGATTCCATTCAAAGCAGTAAAATGGATGTTCCAGCATCATGCACCACTTGCCATTAATATAGATGGCAGCATGTGGCAGCTTCAGTGGATGGCACAGATGCTGAAAAACTGTAATCCACAAAGTTATGCGGTCAACAAAGAACGCATGATGCGTGTGGCGGAATACAGTCGTGATTGTTTGCGTCAACTCAGAAGTGAAACAGGTATTCATTACGAAAATCGTTCCAAAGGTACCTTACAGGTATTTCGTAATGAAGCGCAGCTTGAAGCAGTGCAACGAGACATCCAAGTACTGAAAGAATGTGGTGTTGATTTTAATTTACTCAATGCTCAAGAACTGGGCAGCGTAGAACCAGCATTGGCACACACCGATAAATTAGTCGGTGGTTTACATTTGCCGAATGATGAAACGGGTGATTGTTATTTATTCACCAATGCTTTGGCAAAAGTGGCGCAAGACTTAGGTGTCGAATTTAAATTCGATCAAAATGTTGAGCAACTGATCGTAGAAGGTGACGAAATCAAAGGTGTGATGGTCAATGGTGCGATTTTAACGGCTGATCGTTTCGTACTTGCCTTTGGTAGTTATTCACGCGATTTCTTAAAACCATTGCAATTGAATCTGCCAGTTTATCCAGTGAAAGGTTATTCATTGACGATTCCAATTGTTGAACCAAAATTTGCTCCGCAATCAACGGTTTTAGATGAGACATATAAAGTCGCGATTACACGTTTCGACCAACGTATCCGTGTGGGTGGTATGGCGGAATTAAGTGGCTTTAACTTGGGCTTGAATGATGATCGTCGTGCAACTTTGGAAATGGTTACCCAAGACTTATTCCCAGGTGGTGACTTACAACAAGCATCATTCTGGACAGGTCTACGTCCAATGACACCAGACAGCACACCGATTATTGGTGCAACCAAATATAAGAACCTATTCTTAAATACTGGTCATGGCACTTTAGGTTGGACCATGGCATGTGGTTCAGGCAAATTGATTAGTGATTTGGTGATGAATCATCGTACCGAGATTAGTACGGATGGCTTATCGATCCAGCGTTATTCACACGCGGCATAATTTGATTATACAAGGAAGTTCATTATGCCTCGCCCAATTACTGCGGTCATCCATACTCAAGCTTTGCGCCAAAATCTTGAAGTCGTGAGAACTTCTGCTCCAGACAGCAAGGTGTTTGCAGTGGTCAAAGCCAATGCCTATGGACATGGAATCGAACGAGTTTACGATGCTTTAAAAACTGCGGACGGCTTCGCATTGCTTGATATAGATGAAGCGAAACGTTTGCGTGCATTAGGTTGGACTGGTCCAATTCTATTGCTGGAAGGAATTTTTTCGCCACAGGATTTATTTGACTGCGCTGAATATCAGTTGAGTTTCACGGTACATAGCGAGCATCAAGTCGAATGGATACAGCAGCATATCTATCCAGCCCAGTTTGATATTTTCTTAAAAATGAACAGTGGCATGAACCGTCTAGGTTTCAAGCCTCAACAATACCGAAAAATCTGGCAACATCTGCAACGCCTCAATAATGTTTCCAACATCACCCATATGACGCATTTCTCTGATGCTGATGGCGAACGTTTTGGTCAAGCTGGGGTTGAATATCAACTCGCAGAATTTGAAAGCACCATTCAGGACTTACCTGGCGAAAGATCGGTGAGTAATAGTGCTGCCATTCTCAGATATCCCTCGCAAGTACACTCCGATTATGTCCGTGGCGGCATCATGCTCTATGGCAGCTCTCCCGATTATCCGAAGCATAGTATCCACGATTGGGGACTTGCACCGACCATGAGTTTGCGCAGTGAACTGATCGCGATCCAGCAGTTAAATGCCAATGAAAGTGTGGGTTATGGTTCAAGTTTCGTAGCTGCACATGCAATGACGATTGGTATTGTCGCGTGTGGTTATGCAGATGGTTATCAGCGTACCTCTCCTACAGGCACGCCAGTGTTAGTCAATGGAATCCGTACTCGAACCATTGGGCGAGTCAGTATGGATATGTTGGCAGTCTATCTAACGCCAGTTCCGAATGCTGAAATTGGCAGTGAAGTTGTGCTTTGGGGAACATCAAAAACAGGACAAATTCTCTCTATTGATGATGTTGCAGCAGCCTCAGGCACAGTTGGCTATGAACTTATGTGCGGCGTAACTGCACGAGTTCCATTTATCACTCAAGATTAAGGAAGTCATCATGTCACATTCAGATATCCAGAAAATCAATAGCACCGAAGTGATGAGTGCAGTCACGGTTTTTAATCAGGTGGTGTATCTAGCAGGACAAGTGCCTAAAAATCCTGATTTAGATATCGAAGGACAAACGCGTGATGTATTGGCAACGATCGAGCAATTGTTAGCCTCCGCAAATAGCGATAAATCACGTTTACTTTCGGTACAGCTTTTTCTGAAAGACCTAGCTGATTTTCCTAAGGTCAATGCGATCTATGTTGATTGGTTAAAAGACTGTGTGGCGCCATCACGCGCTACGATTCAAGCTGATTTGGTCAATCCAAATTGGTTAATTGAAATTGCAGTGATTGCAGCACAAAAATAAAGCGAATCGCTTTATTTTTGTTTAAATGAGATTAAAAAAGAAGAAAAGTAACGTATTTGTCATAGATAAAAGTAAGGCAAATACGTATTTTCTTGCAGTCAAAATGAATGGGTCATTTATAAAGGACAGCTGGTTAAGCTCATAAATTAGCGACCGATTCATTTTAGGAAGTAGTAAAAAGGAACTTTTTTATGACGGTGATACATAATCAGTCTTCAGGTGATGATGCACCTCAAGACTTACAACGAAAACTTTCCAATCGCCATTTGCAATTGATTGCCATTGGTGGCGCGATTGGGACTGGACTGTTCATGGGTTCAGGAAAAACCATCTCCCTTGCTGGTCCATCAATCTTGTTTATTTACATGATTATTGGTGGCATGTTCTTCTTTTTGATGCGAGCACTCGGTGAATTGTTGCTTGCCAATTTACAGTACAAATCTTTCGTCGATATGGCACACGATCTGATTGGACCGTGGGCCGGATATTATTTGGGTTGGACCTATTGGTTAGGTTGGGTCTTGGTCGGTATTGCGGACTTAGCTGCTGTGATTAATTATCTTGGTTTTTGGCTGCCTGATGGAACGACCTTTACTCCAATAGGGCAGGCGCTGATTAGTGCGGGCTGCGTATTATTCGTTTTGGCGTTGAATTTACTTACGGTCAAATTGTTTGGTGAAGTCGAGTTCTGGTTTGCACTGATTAAAATCTTGGCGATTATTGGTTTGATTGGGGTTGGGGGCTATATGATTTTTAGTCACTTTACCGCACCTCATGGCACAGTGGTTTCGCTAAATAATATTTGGTCGCATGGTGGTATGTTCCCGAAAGGTGATGATGGCTTCTTGGCTGGTTTCCAAATTGCCGTTTTTGCCTTTGTCGGAGTGGAGCTGATTGGAACCACGGCGGCAGAAACCAAAGACCCACATAAGAATCTTCCCAAAGCGATTAATGCGATTCCGATTCGTATTATTTTGTTCTATGTCTTAGCTTTATTGGTGGTGATGGCTGTGACACCGTGGGATCAAATTCGCGCAGATAAAAGCCCATTCGTTGAGTTATTCCTGAATGCGGGGATTGTGACCTCAGCGATCATCATGAATTTAGTGGTGTTGTCTTCGGTGATGTCGTCGATGAACAGTGGTGTTTTCTCTACCAGTCGTATGTTGTTTGGTCTGTCAAAAGATGGTCAGGCGCCAAATTCATTTAGTCGCTTATCCAAAAGTGCAGTGCCAGCAAATGGTCTGATCTTCTCATGTGTATTTATCATGGGTGGAGCTGTGCTTCAGTATTTTGTCCCGAACACCATGGAAGCCTTTACTTTGGCAAGTTCGCTCTGTGTGATCCTGTTCATTAGCGTATGGAGCCTGATCATGGTTTGCTATATCCGCTATCGCAAATGACCCCAACCTTGGCAAGGTCACCGAGATTTATTCCATTAAATGACGCTAATTATAAGTATATGATTTAATTAATAGTATATGTTTTTTGGTGGGGTAAAATTTTGATCAATTTGGATCATTTAATGTGGTTTTGGTCACTTTATTTTAGACGTTTTAGCTCATAAAAGTCACCTATTTTTTGATGCTGATTTTCATGAGAAATAATAACAATATATAAGTTAATATAATGATTCTTAATCCTCATGAAAATGTTTTATATTCAATTCAATAAATGAATATTATGCTCAATCCTATTTTGGATCATTTGGATAGTTTCTGCTTGAATTTGTGCAGGTAATAGATCATGAGCGATATCACTGAATCGGATTGCAACCTTACAAATCGAGCCAATAATTTCATCGACTTCTTGGGCAGAAAGTTCCGCTTCCTGAGTACCAAGTTTTACAAGAGCTTGTCGAGGAATATCCAGTGCTTCACCCATGATATCCATTTGATGATATCCACCTGGCCCTTCACAGAAAGTAACATCATAGGCAGGGGAGAGTTTCCATTGCCCATTTTGGGACATCAGAAATGAAAAGTTTTTGCAATGATCATCTCGATTATTGAAGACTACATTGAAAACAGCTCGCTTGAATGCAATTGCTTTTTCGCGAACATCATTGGTGCAAAAGTGTGCAGCGCGAAGAAAATTACTGTAGTCTAAACTCCCTGGTGATTTAAAATCAGCTCCGGTGAAGGCAGCTAAACTTTGCATAGGGATACGCATACCATCATGGCGGTCAAATCTTTTTGATGCAAATGCGGTTAATCCATTCGGAAGAGTAAAATATTGAGTGTCAGGGGTGTCAATATCACAATGACGTAAACATTCTGCATAAACAGCTTCAATTGCACAAACTTCAGGATGCTCTTGCTGAGCTGGAAATTTGATCAGCCAGGCTTCATGTTGATATGAGCTAACTGTTGAGAATTCGTTGGTGACAGGATCACGATAGACGAGCGCTTTTGGCCTTGCACCTTGTGGAGATCCACCCATAATTAATAAGTGCTGTAAAAATTCTGCACCTTCTCCTTTGAGAACTTCCTGAACTTCTTGAGCGAGTTTAATCAGTGGAATATTTTTAGTTAATGCTAACTCAGGTGCTGAAGGTTCAAAGGATAATGCCCCCATTGCATGTGTATTAATATACGTGAGTCGTTCTAATGGCCCAATCCGTGCTGGATTGAGTCCATTTTTTTTAAATAAGCGATCCATAAGAAGCATGCCCCAACCATCGGGCAAGGCATCATATATAGGACCTGGCAATCCCATTTGATGTGTAGGAAAGTTCGTTCTTAATGAGTCACCTTTTAATGGAAGTAGGTAAGAGGAAAGTTCTAAACCTTTACTGATCGCTTCTGCACTGTATTCAAAGGCAATTAATGGCCGACCTGTGATTGCGGTTGAGGAGACCAGTGTACCCCAAAGCCAATATTCACCCCATCCATTGTAGTAAACATTAAGTTTTTTGAGCATGGACTTATTTCCTTTTGATACGTTGGCGAGCCGTATTGCTCTCATAGCGGAGAATGTCATTTACACTGTTTAAATGAGGTTTGAAGAGTTCCTCTAATTCTTTTAATCGGCCCAATACCATGGCAACGCGTACTAAATTTTCAAATGAAACATTTCGACCAGCTTCCAGATTAGATACTGTATTCACACTAATACCAGCACGTGTAGCGACGTCTGCCTGAGTCATTTCCAGATAAAGTCGTTCTTTGCGAAGCCTTTCACATAATAACGTGACAACCTCTTCAGGTTTTTTGAAGTTTAAATCCATAATATTGGGTCTTATGTGTATATATGTATATTAAAACACAAAATAATGGATTTATATAAATAAACCATTTGATGTAAGGAAGGTGCTTTATGGGCTGATTGATCCTATTAGATTAAAGAAGTCTAATTAGATATTTAAAATCTAAAGGAATCTAATACGTAAGCGTCCGCTGAGCCCCATAGCTATTTTAATTCGGTTCAGGTTTCCAGCGGTGTGTTAGTAATTCTTCTATTTGGGTCACTTTATGTGTCGGCAGCCTTTTCAGCACATCATTTAAATAGGCATACTGATCTAGGCCATTCAGCTTTGCTGACTGTATTATTGACGGAATTAGGCCAGACATATACATCTTGAGAAGAGGGGAAATTCTTATTCCTTGCATTTGAATTATTGGAGAGGGCCATCACTTTCAAATTTTTCTGTAATACTTTGCTTATCTTAAAGTTTAGCCCGAAGACCTTCCACCAATTGTAAAATAGAGGCCAATCCCTGAGGGTTCTGAATCTGTTCTATTGGAATGTCACTCATCAATTTATTGGGTGATCTCATAAAATGCTGTATCCAGGCTGTATCCCCACCTGTCAGAGCATCTAGTGATGTGGTAATACCGGATTAAAGTGAGGGCGATTTCTCCCTGTTTTGAAGTGGGATCTAATTCAAGAGATGTTAAAGTTTTCACCGAATCTATATTGAGTGTTAAGGCTAGTTGATCCTGTGCAAGACCAAGTCGTTTAGCAGCAGCTAAAACTGCCTTAGCTAATATCATTTTCTGTTTTGCAGTTTTTTCTGATGTTGTATACATGACCGATCCCTGTTTCAGACGCTGCTAATTCATAGAGTTTATACGATTTAATTATCGTTGATTAGACATCCAATGTTTACTAAAGATATATTAAATTTGACTTTAGATAAGGAAACAACGGTTAAATTATTTAACAGCATGTGGTTGTTTTTAGACCTTCAGCTTTAAGTTCAAGAGATCGAGGTCTGCCGATACATGCTAGATGTAAGCAAAATTTAAATGCAGCAAGAGCATGACCATCTTTTACTGAGTAGAGTTGTAGACGAGGAAATTCCTCTTGAGTTGATGGATGTTTATCTATTGATGCTTTTGCTAATTTGAAAAGTTGAGGCTGTTGTTTAGCATCTAACTTTGTTTGCAAATCTTGTCCAAGTAAGTGCCAAAATTTGGCAGGAAATAAAGCCTTAACTTGGGAGTAAAAATGTTCGAGTTGATCGATATCCTTCCAGCGATAATGGATACCTGTGTGTGATGCGGTCACTCGATTCAAAAATATATTCAGGACGCATGCAATTTGTATTGGATTTTTACGAGCTATTTTCTGTAGATGTTCAAAAAAATAAGTCACCGCATAAAGCTCTTCAGCGCTATCAAGCATTGCTGGTTTTAAGTGAGTTGAGCTATCAATACTAAATAAACGTGGATTCCCTTTTTTTGATTTAATGTTTGCTAAATTTAGAGCATTTTCATACCAATAATTGACGAGTTCTTCTGGCAAGCACATACGTTGAGCTGTACTTTTAGGATCTTTAGTAGTCTCCAATATATTGAGCGTTTCATAGAAGCATTGAAGTGAAATTTTAGAATCTTCTGTTCCAACAAAGAAAGCAAAAAAATCATGGGATTGATCTATTTGTAACGACAGTTCATCTAAAATGTCAGTAGCATTACTTTGAAGCCATTTTGTTTGATCGTTCAATAATATAGTTGCTAGAACGGCCTGGTTTTTTTCAAAATTAAAGTCTTTTTCACCATTTGTTATTTGCAAATTTTTAAACGTTGCATTGTGTCCCATAATTTTTTTAGCCAATTCATTAGGCATATCTGGATGATGTTTTAGTAGTTTTTGACCAGCTATGAGATAACTTAAATGAATATAGCTTTTGAATGTTTCAACTGGCTCTATATGTCCTAAGAGATGTGCAATAACAAACCAATGGTTTTGTCCATGTTGATTTTGAAGTAGCTCAGCTCGAATTTTTTGATATTCGTTTTCGCTATAGTCGGTTAGCTTTTGCACAAGTGGTGCATATTCACAGTTCAGTAAAAGCGATAAATGATTCGCTGCAGTGTGACGAAAAGAGTGAAAGGAGTAATGATGCCCTTTAAAGACCTGATTTAATATCAGTTTTAGGGGTACGGTGACAGTGTGTTTATTCAGTTTTTTATTTTCATTCAAGTTGCTGAATAAATATAAACTTTTCTTATTTTCTAAGCGTTTTTCAACAACAAAATCGCTAAAGAATTGGTACTCATCATCTTTTAGCAAAGCGTATGCAGGCACAATCCGTTCCGCACTATCCGTTTTGAGCAGATGTTGATTCCCTTGTTTTTTTGAACCATAAGGTTGAACCCAGATAGAAAATTGATTTAAACCCTCGATATCTTTTACACGTAACCCGAGTATTTCGTTAATACGCATACCAGTACGGTAAGCCAAAATATAAATAATTTTTAATAATTTATAGTGATGGTCTGAGATGGATTGGTCATGTAAGAGCTGATTTAATTTCTTTAATATGACCTGGAAGGCTGTATGACCAATGATGCGTGCACGAGGTCTACTTTGCGATGCAATAAATTCAAGTTCAAAATCTTCTGCTTGAAAAACAATTTGTTGAAAGGTGTGAAAGCGTTTCAACATGCGGATTGTTTGGTCTTTAGATTTTTTAAACTCAGGTCGATCTGCTTCATCAGCAAGTCGTGTATTGCTAATGATTTGTTGATAGATTTTGTTCAGCAGATCATTAATGTCATCGTCGGCATCGAAGTATTGTAAGGCATGAGTTAAAAACGGTTCTGCGATCCGGGTGTAATATGTATAGATTGAACTATCTGCGAGTTTTTGATTGTCTTGAAATGCCTTCGTGTACTGAGTTGTATCAAAATCAAAGGTGGCTGATAATTTTTTTATTTGCTCTGAACTTGGTAGATAGAGACTGATGAGCCACAAAATAATACGTTTAGAAAACTCATTAAACTGCTCTTGGTGACGCAGGCAAAAATCAATAATGAGTTCAGCAATAGGTTGGTCCGTTGATGATGTGCGAATTATTTTCAGCAAGTTTTTATGAATAAATATCACATTCTCTACTGCTTCAGACGTATTGAGATCTGGTAGGACTTTGGCTGTAGAAGAGACATTTCGTTCGATTTCATCACTTAATTGAGTTTTAAATTTTGGGAATGCAAAGTTTTCAAACTCATGTTCTGATAAACCACACGTGAGTGTGTTTTCTAACAAATATTGTGAAAGGGCAGGATCAACATCTGCATTCTGCAGTTGTAGCCAATTAAAATTGGCGTAGTCACGTAAAAACTTAAAAGTCTTGTTGGTGTATGGATGTTTTATTTTTTGAAAAATGAGGTGCAGATACGCATTCACGTCTAGACTGATATCACGAATTTGTCTTGTATTAAAGTGAATGAGCCAGAGTCGTGTGAGTTGATCTGGAACAAAATTACGTGATTTTCGTATTGTTTTTTCATCAACAAATAGATCGCCATAGCTTGGAGAAAGTGGCTCTAAAAAGATGATATTAAAATCGCAAATTTTTTGGATTTTTTCAGGGTTGTTTAAATGTTCGAGCAAAGCATTTAATGAAGCTGTTTGATTTAATCCACCGTATAACATTGAGCAAAGCAGAATATTCCCAATAATTTCATCATCAGAAAAAGCGGAACTATCTTGAGCAAGAATCCAGTAATCCCACAGTTTTTCGAGGATGATGTCAATTTCATGACCGGCTTGGATCCAATCTAGGGTGAAAATTGGTTCATCGCGTTTCATCTCAAAGGTGAGATAAGGTAGTGGGAGGTCTAGGTTATTACTTTTATTGAGGTCTTTGATATATGTTCGGAAGAATTCATGAGCATATTTTTTCCAAGCAAGATTCGGTGCTTTACGTTTAATAAACTCATAAATTGCAGGATAAGCTTGAATTAAGTCTTCATTTGAGAATTTTTGCTCATCAAAGTACTGTCGGAGCTCTTGTTCTGCATCGGCTCGTAGGTTCCTTTCTAATTCATTACGTTGAAGTTGACGTCTATCTTCAGCATAGCGTTTTTTTGGATTTTTTTATTGAATGATGACATTTACTTCAATCCCGCTAATTTTAAATTGATCTTTCATTTGCTCTAAAACATTCGCAATTTTAGAAAATTGAGATAGTGATAAACTGGAAAAAGGATGTGCGGCTTCTTGTTGCATGAGCTCATGTCAAAAGAGAGCTAAAATCTCAGGTTCGGTAATTTTATGAGTCAAAAATGCACGAGCTGTATGGCGATGCCAATTTGCATGATCAAGTCCTAATTCAGGATGGAAATCTTTGACTGTAGAAGGACTTAGTGGTTTCCACTCATCATCTTGGATGATCCCCAAAAAGGGCAGCTTACTTGCTTCTATTTGTTGTATAACATCACTTAAAGCTGGATGGCTCATCATGATTTGAGTCGAAAAATATTCTAAAAATTTAAGGAATTTTTTTATCTCTTCAACTAAAAATGAACAAAGTGGGATTAGACGTCCGAATCCATTGCGGCCGCCTACTTCTTTGTCAGAAACCATCAAAATTTGGCGTTTTAAATTAAAGTTTTTAAGAAATCCAGGGAATTCAGCAACGGGGCGTGCTGCTGTAAAAAGAAGGAGGGTATGCCACATCCATATGTTGTAGTGGTTGTATATAGCAATCAGATCGTCTTCAGCTTGTGAAAAAATATTAAATTTCAATACAGCAAAAATCTCTGTAATGACCTGTGGTTTTGGAGCCTTACGACTACCAAAATGAATTATTGAATCAGGGAGCGAAGGTACACAACTTTCATATGTGTTTGCTACATCTGCACAAAGTGATTTTAGAATATCAACATATTGTGCATGTAATTGTGAAATATTCTGATGACAATAAGAAACAGATGATGACTGATTGGCATCAATCCCTGTGATTAAATCTGCGAGTTGTTTATTCCCTGTTTTTGCAAGAACCGTATGATGCAGTAGAGAACTCACCTTTACGACAGACAGTTTTGGAATCAATAATTCTTGTCTTAATTTGCGTAAATATTGCTGTATATCATCGAAACTAACCGAATCCATTTTGCGGAGATCCTCAATGAATAGATTCGGGATTGGAATGTCTAAATAGATCGTCTGATTAAGCAAGCTTTTTGAATACTCAAAATCACGGTTCTCAAATACATTAAATTTACTGCTTAAGAAGAACTGATCATTTTTATGGATCAATTTTTGGCAGTTATTTAAGTTTTTAGCTCGCTTGCTTTGTATATATAGCCACTCATTCACACTGTTGCCTGTTAAAAATGCGAGCATCAGGATCAAAGCACTTTTATTTTGATGTTCAGAGTAGTCCACATGAAGTCTTTTCAGTAGATGGTTCACGCTAGATGGATTCGGAAAAAAACTACTCGACGTGAGTAAATGTTCTTTGCGTTGAATATGTTTTGCAACAAGCGGTAGAACATAGCTTTGACTCGTTTCTGAATGTGCTGCGAGTGGTGTGACGTCAGTTGGATTGACAACAATTTGCCGATTAATCGGCTCATCGATTAAGGTTTCTATATTCAGTGCTTTAGATTTAGCCCCTTTTTTGATTTCGATACTTTCTTCAATGAATTGTTCTTCATCAAGAAACTGATGTTGAAGCTGCGTATCGATACTTGCACGTGCGATCTTCGCTTTGTTTTTTAAAACATAGTTAAAAGTAATGCGAATATCATTGAGTAGATTGCGATCAAACTCAGGCAATTCATCCGTATCTAATGTGATCAGATGTTGAATAAATTGCTCTAAGCTCAGCGTTAGATCTTTAAGATAGACATTCCAGAGGCGTTTATATTCTTCTGTATTATAATATTTTTTTTCAGTATCTAAATTTTTATTTGCAGTCCTAAAGCGCTGGAATAAGCGCTTTACGGTATTGAAGTGTTCTGCGTGCGCTTGTTTAAAAAGATCTGGCTTGAGCTCAGGAAGAGCAATTAAATAAATTGCTGCTTTTAAAACTAGAATATTCCAGGTTAAGGCATTTTCTTCTGACTTTGCTAATTGTGCAATTGAGTTCACATACCAAGTAACGGGTGTTGCACTAACAGTATGTTTTCGAGAGGAGACCAAGGCAGCGGGTCTAGCAACAACAGAATTAGTTTGTAGATCAAAATCTAATAGATCGAGATTCAGCTCCTTCAGATATTGATCAGTAGGGTGTAAAGTCAGTAAATCAGCAATATATTGAATATGTTCTGCACGGTTGAACTGCTCATTACCAAAGAGTTTTTCCAGTGTCTGTTTTAATGATACCCGCGGAATATCAGCAGCATTTTGATGGTTTGGGTTATATTCTGACATTATGCTTTCCATAGCTGATCTGGCGTGAGAACGAAGTCCACATTGTTTAAAAGTTGTTGCACAATTCCACTGGTTTGTTGCAGTTGATCAAAAATCTTCTGTCTTTTCCGGTTTATAACTTTATTTCGATAATTCAGCTGATTTCGTGTGAATGAGAGTAGTTTTGCTAGCAGGTCTAAGCTCATAGTACGGTGAGGTTTGAAAGAATTTTCTTTGTTTAAAGCCAAGATAACTTCATATGAAATATGTGCATTGATCAGCGATTGCATTTTTGCAGGATTCATTCGATCCAGATCATGGTGATAAGAGGCCAGAAATCTCATGAATTCCAAACTTGCCTCTTTTTTTAATAGCTCAATTTTGTCCTCATCTTGAGGAAAAGAATGGACGAGTAAGTTGATATTCTTAGGTGTGTTCTTAGACCAATATAAGTGCCACTGACAGGCATTTGCGATGGTATAGCCAGATCTATTAGGGTCTTTCCAGACACGGATTTCAGGGTAAGAAGTCAATATTGATAGATCAGTTTTTAAGGATTTGAAAGCCTCTTGATAGCAAAGATAAATTCCAGAAAAATCAGGGTGGATACTGATTTGGATTTTATTAAAATTTTTGCACAACAATTTTTTAGGTGTGCCAAATTTTTCATTGAAATCAAAAGCGGTTTCCATAGTCCTTCATAAGTGTAAAAAATAATCAAGTGAATATTCTTATAATTTTTTGAAATATTAAACAAGATTGATCTACCCTATATTTTGTGTATATTTACAAACTATATACAATATATTGTGATTTTTTATATTTTTAAGAACGGGGTCACAACTTATAGCAATGCTATTTATTTTAAAACTAAGAGTTTCTTAATATGGAAATTAAACAATAGAAACAGGTAGAAGTCGTTACAGATGCTGTATGTGATATATGCAACCAATCAACGAAACTAGAGTTTGGCACTTTATCGGCGCATTGGGGCTATGGTTCCAAGCATGACGGGGAAAGATATGAATTGCAGTTATGTGAGAAATGTTTCTTTTATGCCTTAGCGACATTAAGAAAAGGGCGAGCAGATGAGTTTGTGTTTGATGAAAATTTTGACCCTTCGACCCTAGAGGGGTTAGGCTTGAAGTGAACCTATCATCACGATAGGTTCTAAGAATCCAGAAAATACTGATTCATATCCACGCTAGCAGCTTCATTTTTAATGGCGAGTAAGGGATTCAGGAAAAATATTTTTCTTTGCTTCGAGGTCACTGAGTTCGGAAAATGCTTGAATACCGCCTGCGGCTTTAATTCCATCTATAGCAACAGATAGAGCTTCCTGATCTGACGGGAATGTTTCATCCCATACCGTAGAAGTACCATTTTGGTTTACCACTTCCAGTGTCCAGTTACTATCAGGTAATCGATAAATGAGAATTTCAACTTGCTCATTATCCTCTTGTAAAATTTGAGACAAGGGAGAATCGATTAAATCATTTTCATCATAATCCAGAGTACTGTCATTATCAGACATCAGTGGCAGCCTTTATTGTATTTAACATCTGTCCATAGTAATGAATGAATTAAATTTTGCCTATAGGAATGAATGTTATGGGTGCAAAGAATGGGTAAATTTAAAAAATAATTGCCCCGACAATAAAACAAAATAATCCAAAAATTACCCAAATCCAGACATTCGATTTGGGTTGTTCGGTATCTGATGTATAGAGTGGTTGTTGTTCGTGAGCAGGATTCTCTTGGTTGCCAGCTCTGTTCTTATAGGGTTGGTGCTTGGAATAGGATAGGCCTGTGCCTGGAATACCAACGCTGGTTCGGGTGCCTTTTTTCCCAATATTTAAAGAAGCACCAGGTTTGCCAATGCTTGCACTGCTGATGCCTTTATGCGTCAGATTGATTTTTAATCCAGGTAGCAGTTTAATACTCTTGCGAAATCTGAAGCCCATATTTTTTCCATTTACAAGAACCAGTTTGGTTTCTATCTCAGTTGTCCGGATACAGTGAAATAAAAGTTTGATTCATTCATAGGACTGATCATTTGACTTAGCTAGTGAAATATCAGTATGTTCTTTAACATAAGATATTGGCTTTTAGACAATGAATCAAACATCAAATTATTACAATCAACATGCTCAAGCATTTTTTGAAAATACCTATCAGGTTGAGATGGAAAGTCTTTACACACCATTTCTAAGATATTTGCCGGAACAGGCATTGATCCTGGATTTGGGCTGTGGCTCTGGGCGTGACACTCTGGCATTTAAGAAAAAAGGCTATCAAGTTGAGGCAATTGATTATTCTGCCGAGCTGGTTGAAAAGGCGAGAGAGCTGACAGGCATCGAGGTACGTCAGCAAAATTTTTATGAGCTGAATGAAGTAGCTAAGTATGATGGGATTTGGGCTTGTGCTTCTCTTTTACACTGTGAAAGAGATCGCCTGACTGAAGTACTGGCGCGAATATTTAAAGCATTAAAGCCAAATGGTGTGTGTTATATGTCTTTTAAATATGGCGATACAGACCGTGAGAAAGAAGGGCGCAGCTTTACTGACTTGAATGAGCAGCAAGCTTACGACTTACTCAAACAAATAGATCAGGCTTTACTGTTACAGCAATGGATTACTGTAGATAAACGTCCAGACCGTACAGAAGATTGGCTTAATATTCTGATTAGAAAAGTGCAAGCTTAGATATGTTATTCAGTATAGCCGAAATACCAACCCCTCAAGAACAGTTAAAATTCTTGAAGCATATTCAGCAGATATTGCAGTCAGGGACTTTTACTTCGACATATAAGTTTGCTTTGCTGATAAGTATCACGCGTCTGGCGATTGAACAGGGTCAAGATACCGGCGCTGTGTTGCATTTGGACTATCATGATATTGCTGAAAAGTTTATTGACCTGTACTGGAAACAGTCAATGCCGTTTCAGTTTAACCAGTACGAGCCTTTTACTATTCATCAAAGTACTGGTAAGCAGGCAAAGATCATCAGTGAAATTCAGAATGCACAGCAACAATTCAAGACCTTGGCCGCGTTGAGAAAGGATGTACTTTACTGGAACAGGTTGAAGCGAGCAGTTGCAACAACGGTAAAGCAAATGCCGGTGGTATATTTGCAGAATCTGAATGGTCAAACGGTAGAATTTCTTTATTGCCTTGAAGACTCTAAACAGTCCCTCAACTTGTTGCCCAAGGTGATGTATTGCTTAAGACAATTTAGTGAAATCATTGAAGAGTTGTGCCAGAAGCGCTGGATTGATTTTGTTCGGCTAAATAAGCAGAACCTGGTGGTACTGGATGGTTTGCCTGACCTAGATGAATTCATGTTTGCTCCAAGTCGTAATCAATTGGGGCAGGTCGCGGACTTCTTAATTGACTTACAGCAATGCCAGTGTTTTTACTGTGGAAAAAGTCTCAAAAATTCAAAATATGCCGTGGATCATTTTATTCCATGGTCTTTATATCCTGCCGATACCGGACATAATTTTGTCCTGGCGGATGAAAAATGCAACTCACAAAAAAGTAATTATTTAGCATCACAGCAATTCTTACATCAGTGGCAGGAACGTAATCATCTGCATGATCAATCTATTATTCGAGAGATTTCTCAATTAGGTTTTCTAACCGATCTGCAACGTTCGCATCGGGTTGCCGACTGGGCGTATAAGCAGGCAGTAGAGAATGAGTATTTAGTTTGGTTGGGAGGGAAAGAGAAGAAGATATTTGCCGCAGTGTATTAAGTTTTAAAAATATTTTTAACTGTATGAATCACACAAATTCTTGAAAAAGACTGCGTCAATATGTGACGTTAATTTCCTAAAATTTCTTTAAATAATTATTCGAACAGGATATTTTAAGGACAACTCTTCTTCATAATTGATGATAAGAATGGAACAGCTTAATCCATCAGATCTAAAAGCAATATTACATTCGAAACGTGCCAATTTGTACTATCTTGAACATTGCCGTGTGATGCAGAAAGATGGTCGAGTTCTTTATCTGACCGAGGCTAAAAACGAAAATCAGTACTGGAATATTCCGATTGCCAATACTACAGTGATTCTATTGGGTACAGGCACATCAATTACTCAAGCAGCAATGCGCATGCTCGCAAGTGCAGGTGTTCTGGTTGGTTTTGCAGGTGGAGGTGGCACGCCTTTGTTTATGGGCTGTGAAATTGAATGGATGACACCACAAAGTGAATACCGTCCAACTGAGTATATGCAAGGTTGGATGCAATTTTGGTTTGATGAAGCCAAACGCTTAGATGTTGCTAAACATTTTCAATTGGCACGAGTTGAATATATTCAGAAGATTTGGTCGAAAGACCGAGATTTAAAAGAATATACCTTTCATGTGGATGATTTAGATATTCAACAGGCTTTAACGGGTTATGCAGCAAGAATTTCACAACAAACTAAAGTCGGAGACTTACTACTTGCAGAAGCTGCAACCACAAAGCAACTTTATAAAATTGCAGCGACTCGTACAGGTTTAAAGGATTTTAGTCGCAATCCTGAACAAGGTGATTTAGCCAATGATTTTTTAAATCATGGCAATTATCTGGCTTATGGTTTAGCAGCGACAACACTTTGGGTACTTGGAATTCCACATGGTTTTGCAGTCATGCATGGCAAGACGCGTCGGGGGGCTTTAGTGTTTGATGTGGCAGATTTAATTAAGGATGCTGTGGTTTTACCTTATGCCTTTATTTGCGCCAAAGAAAAAATGACTGAACAAGAATTTAGACAGCAGATTTTGCAGAAATTTACCGAGCATAAATGTCTGGACTTTATGTTTGATCAAGTCAAAGCACAAGCTTGTAAAAATCATGATGTAGATGGAGAAACATTATGATTGTGACCTTTATTAGCCAATGCGAAAAGAAAGCCATTCCACGAACGCGTCGGGTATTAGATGCCTTTGCAGACCGAATTGGTGATAACACCTGGCAGACAGTGATTACTGAGGAAGGTTTAATTGCAGTTAAAAAATTGCTGCGTAAAACCGTGACCAAAAGTACTGCGGTCAGTTGTCATTGGATTCGGGGTAGACGTAGAAGTGAGTTGCTGTGGGTAGTGGGCAATCACAACAAATTTAATAGTGAAGGAATTGTGCCAGTCAATCGAACATCAAAACAGCTAAAAGTAGATTATTGTGATCAGAATTGGCACTCAGCAAGTTTTGTGAGTCAAATCACTCGTATCGCGGCACTATTTCATGATTTTGGTAAAATTAATCCATTTTTTGCAGCAAAGCTAAAAAATGCTTTAAAGAATAAAAAACCAGTAGCAGATCCGTTTCGACATGAATGGATTTCTTTGCGATTATTTGAAGCTTTTGTGCATAGTTGTGGTGATACAGATAAGGATTGGATTTCTCAGCTAACATCTATATCAGGAAAAAAACATGATCTTTCGTGGCTTAAAAATGTCATTAAAGATGAAATTGATCAAGTATCTCCATCACCATTTCAAAATTTACCACCCATTGCAAAACTAACGGCGTGGCTGATCGTTTCTCATCATCGTTTACCAATTCCTGAATATTTAATTGTTAAAAAGAGTAAAAAGGATAAACATTCTCAGGATGGAAATTATAAAAGTGAATTTTTCGATAAGGTCTTATTCGATCTAAAATTTAATTGGTGTTATCCAAAACAATACTTAGAGGATGATACGAGTAAAGCAAAAGAAATTAAGAAATGTTGGGATATTCGGCAAGAGCACATCCCTTTCAATAGTGACACATGGTGTAAAGAAGCAAATTCATGTGCAGGAAACTTAATGCAACTGCTGAATCTTCCTCATTCAATTGGGTTAGATGATCCTTATGTGAGTCACATTTCACGCCTAACCTTAATGTTGTCAGATCATTATTATTCAAGCTGTGATGCCAATCCTAAATGGCATGATCCAAGTTATGAGCGATATGCTAATACAGATAAATTTGGATCATTAAAACAAACACTAGATGATCATTTGGTGGGAGTGAGTCAATCGGTTAGGCAACTTATGGGGGCATTGACTCGATTAGATGCCTTGTTTGATCGTTTACCTCAGCAAAAAAGTTTGGAAGGAAAAACCAATAATCCATATTACCAATGGCAAGATAAGTCTTATCAACTGGCGCGTAAAATACAAAAAGACTATCCAAATCATGGTTTTTTTGGTGTGAATTTAGCTTCGACAGGTCGTGGCAAAACCTTGGGTAATACACGCATTATGTACGGCCTTGCTGACCCTGATAAAGGCGCACGTTTTAATATTGCTCTAGGTCTTAGAACATTAACTTTGCAAACAGGAAAGGCTTTACGTCACAAACTCGATTTGGATGAAACTGATTTAGCCATTATGGTTGGTGGCGGAGCAGTTAAAGAAATCTTTGAGCATTATAGTCATAAAGATTCATCTGAAATTTTAGAAGAAAATATAGAAAATTTTGATCCTGAACAAAATCAGTATATTGCAGAAAATATCGGTTCAGAATCTTTAAATGGACTTACAGATGAAGAGAGTTATGTCGATTACGATGATCATGAGCTAGATTTTGAAGGCATACTTGATCAGCAGCATATGTTTGCCAAATGGTTAAAGGGGAATCATCAAGTTAGAAAAATGCTGATGAGTCCAATTTTATGTTGCACGATTGATCATCTAATTCCTGCTACTGAAAGTACGCGTGGCGGTAAACAAATTGCACCGATGTTACGTTTAATGTCTTCAGATTTGGTACTTGATGAACCTGATGATTTTTCTCCTGAAGATTATTATGCATTGACACGTTTAGTACACTGGGCAGGTTTACTGGGTAGTCGGGTATTATTGTCCTCTGCAACGCTAACACCTGCCGAAATTAATGGTTTGTATTTAGCGTATAGTTCAGGGCGAAAATTTTATAATGCCAATCGTACACAAGCAGACCAACCGATTATTGCTGCGTGGTTTGATGAAAATCCAAGCAGTATTTATCATGAGGTCATTCTTTGTGATCAAAATATCAGTGACAGTCAAGCGAACGACATCTTTAAAAAATCCCATCTCAAATTTACTAAACAACGTGTTGAATTCTTAAATCAGCAAGCACAGCACACTAAACGACGTACAGTTGAATGGGTGGGATTACCCCGAAAAATATCAGCTCAGGAGAAGTGGGAAAAAGTATTTGCGGAAAAAATTCTGCAAACAACAATGCTTGCACATCGTGAAAATTCGATTACAGATCCCGATACAGGCAAACAATACAGCGTAGGCTTGGTACGTTTTGCCAATATTGATCCTTTGGCGGAGATTGCTCAGCAATTATTAAAACAGCAAATTGATCCAAATATACGTATTCATATTTGTGTCTATCATTCGCGTTTTCCATTGTTAATGCGTGCAAATATTGAAAAATATTTAGACGAAATTTTAGATCGAAACCAAGCTAAACAGCCACACGATCATGCCATGGTTAAGGGGTGGTTAAAAAGATATCCAGAACAACAACATATTATTTTGGTTTTCGCCTCGCCTGTCTGTGAGGTGGGGCGAGATCACGACTATGATTGGATGATCTTAGAACCATCATCTATGCGTTCGATTATTCAGGCTTCTGGACGGGTGCGACGCCATCGGATAGAAGCTTATAACAAACCAAATGTATTTTTAATGGAAACCAATATTCGACATTTTAAACATCCTGATCGAAGTTGTTTTTCACGCCCAGGCTTTGAAGCGACAGGTTTCGAGTTTAAAGCGGATAGACATTTTTTAAATGGTACTGCTGAGAATGTTGATAATGGGTTAATTCGAAAAGTACATCTAGATCAATTAGATGCTATACCACGTTTGCAACAACCGGGAGCAAACTACTTAAAGAAATATTATGAAAAATTTGGTTATCCAAATTTAGTTGATTTAGAACATGATCGCATGCATTCAATTTTATTAGGGCAAGGAATTAGCTCTGATATGCGAGTGAGTAAAAGTGTACCGATTAAATTTCCAACCTATGCTTTTTGGAACACGCCCATTCATTACACAGGTATTCTGCAACGCTTGAGCCAATTTAGACAATCACAAGCAGAAAAGTTAATGGCATTTAGGGCAGAGGAAGAAGAGAGCGAGTTAGGTCTTTATGCCTATAACGATAAAACGGGAAATTGGCTTTATGAAGAAAGTTTAATTCGACGAGTTGAGCTACCTAACAATCCGCAGATTCATTGTTGGCCAAATCAGAATCCTCAGCAGGCATTGCAGAAATATGTGGAGGTCAATCCAAATGAAAGAATTTGGAGTGAGAATTGTGGGCGTTATTTAAGTTTAAATTTACCCAAGCTAGAAGACCTGCAAAAGTGGAAATACCACGATTGGTTAGGATTTATCAGGGAATAACCCTGATAAACCTTGCTTTCTAAGCTGCCTATATGGCAGTGAACAGATTGAATAAAAGGAACTATTTCTAAGCTACCTTTATGGTAGTGCCTTACTTAGTAATGATAAGTCTTTTTATTTTACATAGAAATAGCTTGTGGAATAAAAGAAAAATCTGTATTTTACTTGTTATGGTTACTTTTAGTTTGAATAAAAGTAACTAGGTTTAATATTTAAATAAAGATTAACCATCGATCTGGCAGGATCACACATCACCCGATAGGGTAAGGGGGAAATAATGTTTAGCACGCATTTAATCAGAAGGGTCTGATTAATTGGATACATTCATCATTTACGATAGTTAATCTATCTAGATGATAACAAAAAATGATTTAAAACATAATTTATTTTGTAATGAGTACAAAAAATGAATGATGAAGTAGAGGGAGTTCAAGACTCCGAGCCTGCTAGCATTCGTGAGTTAATCGAGCAATATATTCAAGGACGTTTGAATGAAAAGCTAGAAAAACTTAAAGCGGATGACACGGCAGAGCGTAACAAGTTATTAGAAAAATATGAGGTTGAAACGTGGCTTGATGATGCAAGTTTGCGTATTAGCCAATTACGTTTGGCGACTCATACGCCGAAACAGCATCATCCTGATTCAAAAGCATCTGCCATGTTTTATAGCAATACGGATAAAACACATGACTATGTGGGTTCCCAAGGTATCAAACTAGATGCGGATGTCATTGGTAATGCAGCTGTACTCGATGTCTTTAAGATGCTGCGTTTATCTTTTCAAGGTACGTCGTTACTAGAGCGTTTGTTAAATGCAGATCAGGAATTAATCACAGCATTGTCTGTGAAATCTGAAACGGCACAACTGCGTTATGAGCGTTTTTTAGCATTTAGTCAGTTGCCAACAGAACTCAATGCAGGACGTTTATCGAAACAAGTGTTATTTCCTGTGCAAGATGATGAATATCATACCTTGGTGATTTTATATCCGAGTTCATTGGTTCATCGAGCGTATCAACAGCTCTCATATGATCGGTTTAGCGATGAGAGTAAAGCACTACATGAAGCACGGTTTAAAAAATTACATCATGCACATGAAAGCCGTGAATACCCGAATCTATTGGTACAAAATTTTGGTGGTTCTAAACCACAAAATATTTCACAGCTTAATAGTGACCGTCGTGGCTCTATGTGGCTATTACCGTCTATTCCACCCACTTGGAAAGGTCAGCAGATTGAACTACCAAAACGTGGTTCGGTTTTTACAGGGTATTTAAGCAACCGTAAAGAGATTAAGCCTTTATTGAAAAAAATCGTGACTTTGTATCGTAAAGAAGATCGTCGTAATAATGATGAATTCCGTTCCCAGCGTGATGATTTGGTCTCTAAATTGGCGGATTGCATCATTGATATGAGTTTTGAACTACAACAAAGTGCGCCATCAGGCTGGACACAGGATTCTGATTTTAGTCGTGCAGAAAGCTTTTGGCTCGATTATGGCTACCGAGAAGCACTGTTTGATAAAGAAGATGCCGAAGAATTGACGGAAGAAGAAACCGAGTGGTTACAGGCCTATCGTGAACGAGATTGGCATACTGAAGTGGGTTATAACTTTGGCAAATGGCTCAATGATATCCTCACCCAAAAAGGAAAAATTTTGGATTTAGATGATCATGAAGCCCGTGCTTGGTCTCTGATTTTACGTGACAAATTACAATTGCTGAAAGAGGAGTTTGCCTAATGCATCGGACTTATCCTAAAGCATTGTATGTTGTACGTTTAAATGTTGAAAATACATCCATTATCAGCAGTCATTTAACGTGGGGTTTTCCTGCACCAAGTGCATTCACTGGATTTATGCATCATTTACAACGTCAGCTGAATCAAATTGCTGAATATGCAACTGTTGAATGTTGTGGTGTCGGGATCATATCGCATCAATTTAATCCACAAATTACCAAAACCAATAGTTTTCGCTATTCCCCGTATCAACTGAATTTGGCTCGTCACCCCTTGAAAGCAGATGGTTCTACACCAGCGATGATTGAAGAGGGCAAGGGACATTTTGAAGTCAGTTTAGTGATTGGTTTGGCGGGAGATGGTCTTGATCCGCATCTATCTGCCAATGATGAAGATTTATCTACTCAGACACAAAGCCTGTTAGATCGATTAAATCACTTGGTCTATAACATGCGTTTGGCAGGTGGTTCTGTTTTCCCACATAAGCGTGTCAAAGCTAAATTGATCAATTGGTCAGAACATGATGCGGTAGATAAAACCAAAATACTACGTCGGAGTGTATTACCAGGCTTTGCTTTACAGCATCGTCATGAGCTTTTGATGGCACATCAAAATTGGTTGGCTCAGTATCCAACATATTTAGCGACTCAGAAAAATAGTCCTGATTTACTCGATACTTTATTGGACATTCACCGCTTCAATTTTGTCAGTACTGCACAAGAAGCATCAGTCGATCAAGAGTCAGTAGACGGTGTTTGGACGTTACGACCACGGCCTGAACATTTAAAAGGTTGGCTCGTGCCGATACCGATTGGTTATGCAGCTTTAACGGATTTACAGCCTCAAGGTGTTATTAAAGGATTACGTCATGATGACTATCCCGCCACCTTTGTCGAAACCTTAATTAGTTTAGGTGAATGGCAAAGCCCACATCGTATTAAAAATATTGTTGATACTTTATGGAATTACAACACTGAACCTAAAAATGGGCTGTATGAGCTCGTTCAACCATTTGCACCGAAATTAGATATCGACACGTCATTACCAGACGAAGACACCCATCAATCATTTGAATTTGAATCTGAAATAGAAGAAGAGGAATTTTAATCATGGCTAAGAATGACAAATTAAAAACAGCATCGGTACTTTCATTTAACCGTCATCTTGATGCATCAGATGGACGTATGTTTGCAGTAAATTGGGTGGAGATTGCACAAGGCACAGGTAATACACCAATTTTAATTCAAGCAAAATCTGTGCGTGGTACGATTTCGAATCGCCCTAAAAATAGCAAAGAAACTGATGAAGCAGCGATTAATGCAGCAGTGAATAAACCAAATTTACAAACGGTTGATGTTGCTGCTTTACCACAAGGTAAAGATACGGTTGCCGTGACGTTTAGCTTACGTGTATTGCCAAATGTAGGTCGTCCATCTGCATGTAATGATGCAGCATTTGCTGAACGCCTTGAAGCGGCGGTGTCAGGCTATGAAACAGCGAATAAGTTTAGTGAACTTGCGAATCGCTATGCTGTGAATTTAGCCAATGGTCGTTTTTTATGGCGTAACCGTATTGGCGCTGAAAATGTTACGGTCACAGTTGAGCGTTTAATTGATGGTAAGAGCGCAGAAAAATTAAGTTTTGATGCATTACAAAATCGTTTAAATGAAGCAACTGTACACCAAGATCAACAAACTGAAATTAAACAGCTTTCAGCTTGGATTGAAGCAGGTTTAAGTGGTCATGAGCATGTATTACTTAAAGTGACAGGTTTTTCTCGTTTAGGTGAGGGACAAGAAGTCTATCCATCACAGGAACTCATTTTAGATACGAGTAATTCCAAAGGTGCTAAAAGCAAAACTTTATACTCATTTGGCAACAACGAAGCTGGTATGCATTCTCAAAAAATTGGTAATGCACTACGCACAATTGATATATGGTATCCAAATGCAGATAAACCGATTGCAGTTGAGCCGTATGGTTCAGTGACTTCAGAAGGTAAGGCGTATCGTCAGCCTAAAGAAAAACAAGACTTTTATAGTTTGTTTGATGCTTGGGTTAATTACAATAAAGTACCTGAACTTGAACAGCAGCATTATGTAATGGCGGTTTTGGTTCGTGGTGGTGTATTTGGCGAGAGTGATAAATAATGAATTATTATCTGGAATTAAAATTTCTGCCAGATGATGAAATCTCGATTAACTTTTTATGGTCTAAAATTTATAAACAGCTACATCTTGCATTGGCTGGTTTAAAAGACGAAAGCAGTAAGGTGAAAATAGGTTTTTCATTCCCTGATTATCGTTTTGATCCTCAAAAAGGGAAGGGATTTATTGGCGAAAAGCTACGTATCTTTGGCTTAAGTGAACAGGAATTAATTCAACTGGATGTGCCAAAATGGCTCAGTCGTTATTTGGATTATGTACACATTAGTTCTGTAAAAGCAGTACCTTTAGAAAAAGTTACTGGTTATGCAGTCTATAAGCGTAAACAAGTGAAGAGTAGTGCTGCCCGTTTAGCACGACATGATGAGAGAAAAGGGCGCTTTAGTTTTGAAAATGCCTTGGCACATTATGGTCAGTTTGTACAAACAACTGATTTACCCTATATCAATATGCTGAGTGACAGTACATCTGAAGATTTAGCATTAAGTCAGAAACATGCTTTTAAAATTTTTATTGAAAAGCAATCTGCTGAAAAATCTGAAACTCAGATTTTTAGCACTTACGGATTAAGTTCGGTGTCATCTGTACCCGAATTTTAACCTAATATTTTTTCACTCTTTAACAGCTTAATAAAATCAATAGCTTATGATAGTGGTTTAAAACTTGGGTCTTTTGAGAGATTTAAGAGTTAAATCACTGTTATAACTTTATTTTTTGCTTTAAAATTGCTGTTCACTGCCATACAGGCAGCTTAGAAATAACTTTTTCTTCGCTTCTGAAATTTGTTCATGTTCACTGCCATACAGGCAGCTTAGAAAATCATCATCAATACAGCGATTGAGATAAATAGGTTCACTGCCATACAGGCAGCTTAGAAAAACACGACCCAACTGGCACTGGTAACGAAATAGTTCACTGCCATACAGGCAGCTTAGAAATAATCGGACTAGCATCATGTGCAATATAGATCGTTCACTGCCATACAGGCAGCTTAGAAATGTCCCAAAGAAGCTGCTGATAATTTTTTAGAGTTCACTGCCATACAGGCAGCTTAGAAAGTATAAATGAAAAAGGTACTAAAAATGTCAATGTTCACTGCCATACAGGCAGCTTAGAAACAAAGTAGAGTCGGCAATTTGTTCATCTGAAAGTTCACTGCCATACAGGCAGCTTAGAAAAGTGAGCTTTCTCTCTACTCTCATTAAACATGGTTCACTGCCATACAGGCAGCTTAGAAATGAATGCGTTGCATACTTCAATAAATTAACTCGTTCACTGCCATACAGGCAGCTTAGAAAGAAGAAGAAGCAAAGAAGTCAGGTAAATACCAGTTCACTGCCATACAGGCAGCTTAGAAACATTTAACTACTTTGCTACCAATCAACAAGCAAGTTCACTGCCATACAGGCAGCTTAGAAAAACAACTGATGTAACGTCAATTGGTGCAGCATGTTCACTGCCATACAGGCAGCTTAGAAAAATTCAAATCAAAATCGGTGTCGAAGGCACTGGTTCACTGCCATACAGGCAGCTTAGAAATAAAGCAATAACAATATTTTTTATTGTTGATGGTTCACTGCCATACAGGCAGCTTAGAAAATGTAAACATTAGAGCTAGAAAAAGGAATTAAGTTCACTGCCATACAGGCAGCTTAGAAATATCCACTGGGAATTAGACTTCTCTGCTTGGTGTTCACTGCCATACAGGCAGCTTAGAAACGAACAACTCGCAGACTATGTCAATCATACTCGTTCACTGCCATACAGGCAGCTTAGAAAATTTAGCTTCATACCAACGACCATTAGAAAAAGTTCACTGCCATACAGGCAGCTTAGAAAAATACGGCTCTGCTGTAAATGATTATGAATATGTTCACTGCCATACAGGCAGCTTAGAAAATTCAATTGTTCAAATACCGTTGCTGCACGAAGTTCACTGCCATACAGGCAGCTTAGAAAGAAGATTGCTCGGACAAACTCAATTACCCATTGTTCACTGCCATACAGGCAGCTTAGAAAATTTACATATCACACGTCCCTACTGGAGAACTGTTCACTGCCATACAGGCAGCTTAGAAA
>NZ_JAKTID010000083.1:0-6272 GCF_027854795.1 Acinetobacter sp. AOR34_HL
AGACAACAAACCAGTAGCAATTAAGTTTGCAACGATAACACTCACTTGTATGTGTTAACGACTGTTTGGGGTTGTATAGTCAAGTAATTAAGTGCATGTGGTGGATGCCTTGGCAGTCAGAGGCGATGAAAGACGTGATAGCCTGCGAAAAGCTCCGGGGAGGCGGCAAATATCCTTTGATCCGGAGATTTCTGAATGGGGGAACCCACCCGCTATAAGGCGGGTATCATAAACTGAATACATAGGTTTATGAAGCGAACGAGGGGAAGTGAAACATCTCAGTACCCTTAGGAAAAGAAATCAATTGAGATTCCCTTAGTAGCGGCGAGCGAACGGGGAGCAGCCCATTAAGTTATGTGTGTTTTAGTGGAACGCTCTGGGAAGTGCGAACGTAGAGGGTGATATTCCCGTACACGAAAGGGCACACATAATGATGACGAGTAGGGCGAGGCACGTGAAACCTTGTCTGAATATGGGGGGACCATCCTCCAAGGCTAAATACTCCTGACTGACCGATAGTGAACCAGTACCGTGAGGGAAAGGCGAAAAGAACCCCTGTGAGGGGAGTGAAATAGATCCTGAAACCGCATGCATACAAGCAGTGGGAGCCGACTTGTTCGGTGACTGCGTACCTTTTGTATAATGGGTCAGCGACTTATATTCAGTAGCGAGGTTAACCGAATAGGGGAGCCGTAGAGAAATCGAGTCTTAATAGGGCGTTTAGTTGCTGGGTATAGACCCGAAACCAGGCGATCTATCCATGAGCAGGTTGAAGGTTGGGTAACACTAACTGGAGGACCGAACCCACTGTCGTTGAAAAGCCAGGGGATGACTTGTGGATAGGGGTGAAAGGCTAATCAAGCCTGGTGATAGCTGGTTCTCCCCGAAAGCTATTTAGGTAGCGCCTCGGACGAATACCATTGGGGGTAGAGCACTGTTTCGGCTAGGGGGTCATCCCGACTTACCAAACCGATGCAAACTCCGAATACCAATGAGTACTATCCGGGAGACAGACTGCGGGTGCTAACGTCCGTAGTCAAGAGGAAAACAATCCAGACCGCCAGCTAAGGCCCCAAAATCATAGTTAAGTGGGAAACGATGTGGGAAGGCATAGACAGCTAGGAGGTTGGCTTAGAAGCAGCCACCCTTTAAAGAAAGCGTAATAGCTCACTAGTCGAGTCGGCCTGCGCGGAAGATGTAACGGGGCTAAAACTATGTGCCGAAGCTGCGGATTTGACATTAGTCAAGTGGTAGGGGAGCGTTCTGTAAGCCGATGAAGGTGTATTGAGAAGTATGCTGGAGGTATCAGAAGTGCGAATGCTGACGTGAGTAACGACAAAACGGGTGAAAAACCCGTTCGCTGAAAGACCAAGGGTTCCAGTCCAACGTTAATCGGGGCTGGGTGAGTCGACCCCTAAGGCGAGGCCGAGAGGCGTAGTCGATGGGAAATTGGTTAATATTCCAATACTTCTGTGTAATGCGATGAGAGGACGGAGAAGGTTAAGTCAGCCTGGCGTTGGTTGTCCAGGTGGAAGACCGTAGGCATGCATCTTAGGCAAATCCGGGGTGCTCTATGCTGAGAGTCGATAGCAAGCTGTACTTGTACAGTGAAGTGGCTGATACCATGCTTCCAGGAAAAGTCTCTAAGCTTCAGTTACACAGGAATCGTACCCGAAACCGACACAGGTGGTCAGGTCGAGTAGACCAAAGCGCTTGAGAGAACTCTGCTGAAGGAACTAGGCAAAATGGTACCGTAACTTCGGGAGAAGGTACGCTGCTGACGGTGATGGGACTTGCTCCCTGAGCGGTTGGCAGCCGCAGAAACCAGGCCGCTGCAACTGTTTATTAAAAACATAGCACTCTGCAAACACGAAAGTGGACGTATAGGGTGTGATGCCTGCCCGGTGCTGGAAGGTTAATTGATGGGGTTAGCGTAAGCGAAGCTCTTGATCGAAGCCCCAGTAAACGGCGGCCGTAACTATAACGGTCCTAAGGTAGCGAAATTCCTTGTCGGGTAAGTTCCGACCTGCACGAATGGCATAATGATGGCGGCGCTGTCTCCAGCAGAGGCTCAGTGAAATCGAAATCGCTGTGAAGATGCAGTGTACCCGCGGCTAGACGGAAAGACCCCGTGAACCTTTACTGCAGCTTGACATTGAACTTTGACCTTACTTGTGTAGGATAGGTGGGAGGCTTTGAAGTTGGAACGCTAGTTCCAATGGAGCCGTCCTTGAAATACCACCCTGGTAATGTTGAGGTTCTAACTCTGTCCCGTAATCCGGGACGAGGACCATGTCTGGTGGGTAGTTTGACTGGGGCGGTCTCCTCCTAAAGAGTAACGGAGGAGTACGAAGGTGCGCTCAGCGTGGTCGGAAATCACGCGTAGAGTATAAAGGCAAAAGCGCGCTTAACTGCGAGACCCACAAGTCGAGCAGGTACGAAAGTAGGTCTTAGTGATCCGGTGGTTCTGTATGGAAGGGCCATCGCTCAACGGATAAAAGGTACTCTGGGGATAACAGGCTGATACCGCCCAAGAGTTCATATCGACGGCGGTGTTTGGCACCTCGATGTCGGCTCATCTCATCCTGGGGCTGAAGCAGGTCCCAAGGGTATGGCTGTTCGCCATTTAAAGAGGTACGCGAGCTGGGTTTAGAACGTCGTGAGACAGTTCGGTCCCTATCTACCGTGGGCGCTGGAAATTTGAGAGGATCTGCTCCTAGTACGAGAGGACCAGAGTGGACGAACCTCTGGTGTACCGGTTGTCACGCCAGTGGCATCGCCGGGTAGCTATGTTCGGAAGGGATAACCGCTGAAAGCATCTAAGCGGGAAGCCTACCTCAAGATAAGATTTCCCTAGGAATTTATTCCTCTAAAGAGCCGTTCGAGACTAGGACGTTGATAGGTTGGGTGTGGAAGCACGGTGACGTGTGAAGCTGACCAATACTAATTGCTCGTGAGGCTTGACTATACAACACCCAAACAGTTGTTGTATTCAAGATAAATTCAATACACAACTTGATTTAGTGTATAAACTAGTTAAAATGCTGAACACAAAGTTAGACTCAATATCTAATCCGTTAATAACTCTTTGGATCGTAAGTAAGGCAAACATTATTAATTAATGTGAATAAGACCCGAAAACACCACAACAGTTTGCTGGCGACAATAGCAAGAGTGAACCACCTGATCCCTTCCCGAACTCAGAAGTGAAACCTCTTCGCGCTGATGGTAGTGTGGCGTTTGCCATGTGAGAGTAAGTCATCGCCAGCTTTTAAATCTAAACACCCCCAACCTAACAGTTGGGGGTGTTTTTTATTGCAAAAAAGAAAATAGGATTTATGCTAATATCCTAATAAAGACTTAGACTATTTATAATGATGATTCAAAAGAATATTTTATGGGTAGATTGTTGTGCGACTGTTTTAGCCGGTTTAATAGTTTTGCTTGCAGCACAATGGTTGAGTCAAATTTATCATTTACCAAAAAACATTATCATTTTCATTGGTTGTACCAACTTATTGTATGCATGTTATTCATTTATATTAGCAAATTATAGAAGGCGATCAACTACTCTCATCAATATTCTTGTGATAGCAAATGGATTTTGGTGCATTATTTGTTTGATTATAATATGTTGCTTTTGGCATGAAATGACGACATTGGGAATTATGCATATTAGTGGAGAAGCAATTTTTGTCGCTACTTTGGCTAAATTTGAGTATCTCTGGAGAAATAGGCTAATAGTTAGTGACTTTATTTCATAGTTAATATTAAATCTAAGAGCTATAAAAATCATTAAGTTTAAATAAATCATATATATAATTAGTAAAAGTTCTGAACTCAAATTTCTATAATAGCTAAAAAGTCAGGTGTATTTTTTGTTCTATTTTTAATCTAAATATTTATAAAATGGATCATTTAAGTGAAAATTTGATTAAGTGGTTATTCCAGTTTTCATCATTTACATAGATATAAATAATAGATTATTGAAAAAGCGGAGTGTAAATATAATGGAAAAACAATTGGTTGAGAGAGAGAAGAAGTTATTGTTGGAAAAATTAAAAAATCGTTTTGAAAACAACATGCATCGACATTTGAACTTAAGTTGGTATCAGGTTGAGGAAAGATTAAAACAAGTACCAGATAAATTATGGTTATTGCATCAAATGGAAGAAACAGGTGGAGAACCTGACGTAGTATCAATAGATTCAGACTCATCTGACATCATATTTTTGATTGTTCATTAGAATCACCCAAAGGTCGCAGAAGTCTTTGCTACGATCGAGAGGCACTAAATTCACGGAAAGAACACAAACCAATTAGCAATGCTATTGATGAAGTAGAAGTGATGGGAGTTGAATTACTGACAGAAGAGCAATATAAACAATTACAGTCTATTGAGCATTGTGATTTAAAGACGTCGAGTTGGGTGAAAACGCCAGATGATATTCGGGTGAAAGGAGGAGCTATTTTCTGTGATTGTCGTTATGGACGAGTTTTCACTTATCACAATGGTGCTCAATCTTATTATTTAACTCGAGGATTTCGTAGTTTGTTAAAAATCTAAGTTCCATTGGGATAAATGATTCCTTGTAGGAAGTTAAAGTAAACGAACCAATTGAATATTTTTTTAATCTTGAATTTTGCCAAGCGCTTGCTTGGTTTTTGTGGTTTTGATACCTTAGTGCTCACTAAATATTCGAAAACAATGACCAATAATCGTCAGGAAGTAAGCATGCAACTTAATCCCATATATTATACTGAGCAACATTTAGCATTTGCTGAGAGTGTTAGGCGCTTTACTGAAAAAGAGATTAGCCCTTTTATTAATGAATGGGATGAAGCAGAAACCTTTCCTCGAGAGCTTTATAAAAAAGCAGCCGATATTGGCTTGCTCGGCGTTGGCTTTGATGAAAATTATGGAGGTATTGCGGGGACGGATGCATTCTATACTCTACTTGCTTCAGTCGAGCTAGCGAAATGTGCATCAGGTGGTTTGGCTGCATCTTTGCTTTCACATACGATCGGTACACCACCAATTCAACATTTTGCTCAAGAAGAAGTAAAAGTTGAAGTATTACCAAAAATTTTATCGGGAGAGAAAATTTCTGCATTGGCAATTACTGAACCGAGTGGTGGTTCAGATGTTGCGGCTTTAAAAACTAAAGCGGTGCGAGATGGTGATGATTATATTGTCAGTGGTGAAAAGACCTTTATTACATCAGGTATTCGTGCAGATTATTATTCTGTTGCGGTGAGAACTGATCCCGATGCGAAGGGTGCTAATGGTATTTCAATGTTGCTGATTGATGCACATAGTGAAGGCATTACAAAATCAAAACTAGATAAAATGGGTTGGTGGGCATCGGATACAGCTCATTTGCATTTTGATAATGTGCGCGTGCCAGCTAAAAATTTACTCGGCGCAGAAAATATGGGCTTCTTCGTCATCATGAACAACTTCAACATGGAGCGTTTTTTTCTTGCTGCCAGTAGCTATGGTTATGCATTGGTTTGTTATGAAGAAGCTTTGGATTGGGCCCAACAGCGTCAGACTTTTGGTAAACGCTTAATTGATCATCAAGTCGTTCGTCACAAGTTGGTGGATATGGCGACACGTTTAACTTCAACTCGCGCATTATTGGAAGATACAGCCTACCGTTTAGGAAAACCTGAATTACAGGGAAATGAACTGATTGCGCAAATTTGTATGCTTAAGAATGTTGCAACACAAACTATGCAATTCTGTGCTGATGCTGCGGTACAGACATTAGGCGGTATGGGCTTTATGCGTGGTACGAAATCCGAACGTATTTATCGTGAAGTGAAAGTTAACATGATTGGTGGTGGGGCAGAGGAAATCATGAAAGATCTTGCTAGCCGTCAACTGGGCTATTAATACAGGGGCTTAGGAAGTTAAGCATATCAAAAAGTATGGTAACTTCCTTATATGAAAGCAAAAAATAGATACTATTCCCGTTCAAGAATCACAGAGGCAAAATTCAGACAGATCATTCGCTTTTTTGCCATGGATTTAACTGCTTCAGATACAGCTAAACTCACCAATATTTCTGTACGTTCCATCAATACAATTTACATCAGGTTGCGTAAAAAGATTGCGGCACAATGTGAGGAAATATCTCCTTTCAACGGTATCGTTGAACTTGATGAATCCTACTTTGGTGCTCGTCGTATTCGAGGAAAACGTGGACGTGGTGCATCAGGAAAAACCATTGTATTTGGACTACTCAAAAGAGATGGAAACGTATACA
>NZ_JAKTID010000084.1:0-51582 GCF_027854795.1 Acinetobacter sp. AOR34_HL
AGACAACAAACCAGTAGCAATTAAGTTTGCAACGATAACACTCACTTGTATGTGTTAACGACTGTTTGGGGTTGTATAGTCAAGTAATTAAGTGCATGTGGTGGATGCCTTGGCAGTCAGAGGCGATGAAAGACGTGATAGCCTGCGAAAAGCTCCGGGGAGGCGGCAAATATCCTTTGATCCGGAGATTTCTGAATGGGGGAACCCACCCGCTATAAGGCGGGTATCATAAACTGAATACATAGGTTTATGAAGCGAACGAGGGGAAGTGAAACATCTCAGTACCCTTAGGAAAAGAAATCAATTGAGATTCCCTTAGTAGCGGCGAGCGAACGGGGAGCAGCCCATTAAGTTATGTGTGTTTTAGTGGAACGCTCTGGGAAGTGCGAACGTAGAGGGTGATATTCCCGTACACGAAAGGGCACACATAATGATGACGAGTAGGGCGAGGCACGTGAAACCTTGTCTGAATATGGGGGGACCATCCTCCAAGGCTAAATACTCCTGACTGACCGATAGTGAACCAGTACCGTGAGGGAAAGGCGAAAAGAACCCCTGTGAGGGGAGTGAAATAGATCCTGAAACCGCATGCATACAAGCAGTGGGAGCCGACTTGTTCGGTGACTGCGTACCTTTTGTATAATGGGTCAGCGACTTATATTCAGTAGCGAGGTTAACCGAATAGGGGAGCCGTAGAGAAATCGAGTCTTAATAGGGCGTTTAGTTGCTGGGTATAGACCCGAAACCAGGCGATCTATCCATGAGCAGGTTGAAGGTTGGGTAACACTAACTGGAGGACCGAACCCACTGTCGTTGAAAAGCCAGGGGATGACTTGTGGATAGGGGTGAAAGGCTAATCAAGCCTGGTGATAGCTGGTTCTCCCCGAAAGCTATTTAGGTAGCGCCTCGGACGAATACCATTGGGGGTAGAGCACTGTTTCGGCTAGGGGGTCATCCCGACTTACCAAACCGATGCAAACTCCGAATACCAATGAGTACTATCCGGGAGACAGACTGCGGGTGCTAACGTCCGTAGTCAAGAGGAAAACAATCCAGACCGCCAGCTAAGGCCCCAAAATCATAGTTAAGTGGGAAACGATGTGGGAAGGCATAGACAGCTAGGAGGTTGGCTTAGAAGCAGCCACCCTTTAAAGAAAGCGTAATAGCTCACTAGTCGAGTCGGCCTGCGCGGAAGATGTAACGGGGCTAAAACTATGTGCCGAAGCTGCGGATTTGACATTAGTCAAGTGGTAGGGGAGCGTTCTGTAAGCCGATGAAGGTGTATTGAGAAGTATGCTGGAGGTATCAGAAGTGCGAATGCTGACGTGAGTAACGACAAAACGGGTGAAAAACCCGTTCGCTGAAAGACCAAGGGTTCCAGTCCAACGTTAATCGGGGCTGGGTGAGTCGACCCCTAAGGCGAGGCCGAGAGGCGTAGTCGATGGGAAATTGGTTAATATTCCAATACTTCTGTGTAATGCGATGAGAGGACGGAGAAGGTTAAGTCAGCCTGGCGTTGGTTGTCCAGGTGGAAGACCGTAGGCATGCATCTTAGGCAAATCCGGGGTGCTCTATGCTGAGAGTCGATAGCAAGCTGTACTTGTACAGTGAAGTGGCTGATACCATGCTTCCAGGAAAAGTCTCTAAGCTTCAGTTACACAGGAATCGTACCCGAAACCGACACAGGTGGTCAGGTCGAGTAGACCAAAGCGCTTGAGAGAACTCTGCTGAAGGAACTAGGCAAAATGGTACCGTAACTTCGGGAGAAGGTACGCTGCTGACGGTGATGGGACTTGCTCCCTGAGCGGTTGGCAGCCGCAGAAACCAGGCCGCTGCAACTGTTTATTAAAAACATAGCACTCTGCAAACACGAAAGTGGACGTATAGGGTGTGATGCCTGCCCGGTGCTGGAAGGTTAATTGATGGGGTTAGCGTAAGCGAAGCTCTTGATCGAAGCCCCAGTAAACGGCGGCCGTAACTATAACGGTCCTAAGGTAGCGAAATTCCTTGTCGGGTAAGTTCCGACCTGCACGAATGGCATAATGATGGCGGCGCTGTCTCCAGCAGAGGCTCAGTGAAATCGAAATCGCTGTGAAGATGCAGTGTACCCGCGGCTAGACGGAAAGACCCCGTGAACCTTTACTGCAGCTTGACATTGAACTTTGACCTTACTTGTGTAGGATAGGTGGGAGGCTTTGAAGTTGGAACGCTAGTTCCAATGGAGCCGTCCTTGAAATACCACCCTGGTAATGTTGAGGTTCTAACTCTGTCCCGTAATCCGGGACGAGGACCATGTCTGGTGGGTAGTTTGACTGGGGCGGTCTCCTCCTAAAGAGTAACGGAGGAGTACGAAGGTGCGCTCAGCGTGGTCGGAAATCACGCGTAGAGTATAAAGGCAAAAGCGCGCTTAACTGCGAGACCCACAAGTCGAGCAGGTACGAAAGTAGGTCTTAGTGATCCGGTGGTTCTGTATGGAAGGGCCATCGCTCAACGGATAAAAGGTACTCTGGGGATAACAGGCTGATACCGCCCAAGAGTTCATATCGACGGCGGTGTTTGGCACCTCGATGTCGGCTCATCTCATCCTGGGGCTGAAGCAGGTCCCAAGGGTATGGCTGTTCGCCATTTAAAGAGGTACGCGAGCTGGGTTTAGAACGTCGTGAGACAGTTCGGTCCCTATCTACCGTGGGCGCTGGAAATTTGAGAGGATCTGCTCCTAGTACGAGAGGACCAGAGTGGACGAACCTCTGGTGTACCGGTTGTCACGCCAGTGGCATCGCCGGGTAGCTATGTTCGGAAGGGATAACCGCTGAAAGCATCTAAGCGGGAAGCCTACCTCAAGATAAGATTTCCCTAGGAATTTATTCCTCTAAAGAGCCGTTCGAGACTAGGACGTTGATAGGTTGGGTGTGGAAGCACGGTGACGTGTGAAGCTGACCAATACTAATTGCTCGTGAGGCTTGACTATACAACACCCAAACAGTTGTTGTATTCAAGATAAATTCAATACACAACTTGATTTAGTGTATAAACTAGTTAAAATGCTGAACACAAAGTTAGACTCAATATCTAATCCGTTAATAACTCTTTGGATCGTAAGTAAGGCAAACATTATTAATTAATGTGAATAAGACCCGAAAACACCACAACAGTTTGCTGGCGACAATAGCAAGAGTGAACCACCTGATCCCTTCCCGAACTCAGAAGTGAAACCTCTTCGCGCTGATGGTAGTGTGGCGTTTGCCATGTGAGAGTAAGTCATCGCCAGCTTTTAATTCTAAACACCCCCAACCTAACAGTTGGGGGTGTTTTTTATTGTGTTTCTTTCCCATATAAAACACGTAACCAACCAATAAAGTTTATATAAATCTTTTTTTGCTAGTTTTTTGAGCATATAGATAGATGGAAAGTAAGCTTATTTATAGTTGTTCAAGTTTCTTTGTGTTATAAATAATTTTATAGGCATGTTTTTTGCTTTTTCTGATATAGGGAATGATTATGAAATTATCTGTTGGGTTGAAAGTAGCGAATAATTTATCGTTAACTCCTCAATTGCAGCAGGCAATTCGACTTTTACAACTCTCTAGTTTGGAGTTGGAGCAAGAGATACAAATTCAACTTGATAGTAATCCATTGCTCGAAAAAATTGAAGATAATAATAGTATTGAAAGTTTAAATAGTGTTGAAGCTAATGAAAATAAAGATTTAACATCTGAATTGAATGCAGATCATTTACCTAATGATTTACCTGTTGATACTGAGTGGGATGATATTTATACGCATCAATCCACCGCACTTGCTACACCAGAGTATGAAGAAAGAGAAGATAACAGACAAATTCACCTTAGTTTAAAAGAACATATTCTAGAACAAGTTAATCTTTTGCATTTTTCTAGGGTGGATAAGCTGATTGCTTATTGTATTGTAGACTCTTTGGATGATAAGGGATTTCTAGATGCTGATTTGACAGATATTTTAATTGCTGTGAATCAATTGTTACGAGAGGTTGATAACGACGAAGATGTTGAAGAAGATGAGGTTATTGTTGTCTTAAAACATATTCAACGTTTAGAGCCGATAGGTGTTGGCTCAAGAAGTTTGGCTGAATGTTTGCAAATTCAATTAGAAACAATTAAAGACAAGACTCCTTTTTTAGCCGAAGCAAAGCAGCTTTTAAATTACTATGAACTGCTGATTTCTAATGATTTAAATAAATTATTGAAACAAACTGGATTATCAAAAGAACAACTTACTAATGCAATTGAGCTACTTAAAACCTTAAAGCCTTATCCTGGGTTGGAGTTTGATCAACAAGAATCAGAGTATCAGGTACCTGATGTCGTTGTCGCAAAGAAAGATCAGCATTGGAATGTACAATTAAATCCGGATGTAATGCCTAAATTACGGATTAATTCATTTTATTCCAATATGATTCGTCGAGCAGATCAAAGTGACGATAATGTTTATTTACGAAATCAAATGTTAGAAGCAAAGAACTTCATTAAGAGTATAGATGAGCGTCATAAAACATTATTGAAGGTTGCGACTTGTATTGTTGAACATCAGCGAGCATTTCTTGAGCAAGGTGCTGAAGCAATGAAGCCTTTAGTTTTGCGTGATGTAGCAGAAGAAGTTGAACTACATGAATCAACAGTATCTCGTGTGACAACCAATAAATATATGCTTACACCCCGTGGGTTATTTGAATTGAAATACTTTTTTTCAAGTCATGTTGGAACAACTTCTGGTGGGGAGGCATCTTCGACTGCAATTCGTGCCATGATTAAAAAGCTCGTATCTAATGAAAATCCACGTAAGCCTTTGTCAGATAATGCAATAGCAGAGATGTTGAAAAAAGAAGGTATTGAGGTTGCTCGTAGAACAGTCGCAAAATATAGAGAATCGTTACATATTCCTTCATCTTCTGAAAGAAAAGTCTTGATCTAAATTTTAAGGTGTGACTATTCTAATAGCTCATTATGACGAAATAATGAATTTTTTTAATAGTCACTAGAGAGATCACTGAAATGATTTAATGGATACTGAACCACTCATGTGCATTAATTTGTTTTAGTTATTTCTTGAATCCTAAGAAAAGGTGAGGGATAGAATTATGCAAATAACAATTCGTGGACACCATTTAACCATTACACCAGCAATTGAAAAAAATATAAAAGAAAAGTTTAGTCAAATGACTAAGCATCTTGATCAAGTAAACAGTATGCAAATTAAATTAGCGAAAGATCATCAAATCGATAAGCGTTCGCATAAAGGGAGTGCCAATCATATAGCTGAGGCCATCATACGTTTACCAGGGGTTGAGCTGTTTGCTCAAGCAACAGCAGATGATATGTATACTTCAATAAAAAAACTGACAGAAAAATTAAAAAGACAGCTTGCTAAACATAGAAAAATGCAATGTTCTTACCAGCATGAGTTGGTTGTTTTAAGTTAAATTGCTTTTAAGAAAGAGGCTAATTTTGATAGCCTCTTTTTTTTATTTTTAAAAAAAGAAACTGCTTACTGAATAATGTGAAAAAGTTATAGTAAAATATGCGGTTTTACACCATTGGCTGTATAAGAGGTCTTGTAATGAATAGTGAACAGCTCACGCAAATTTTAAAAGAAGCTTTCCCTGAAGCAGAAGTAGCAGTGAGTGGACAAGCTGGAAAATTCGACCTTCGTATTGTAGATGATCAATTTGAAGGAAAGAGAACTCTTACACGTCAACAAGCCGTATATGCACCTCTTAATTCTTATATCGCGAGTGGTGAAGTTCACGCAGTTACTATTCGTGCAATGACTAAAGACGAATGGCGTAAAGCAAGCCTTTTCGGAGCTTAAATATTAATGGATAAATTTTTAATTACGGGCGGTGTTAAGCTCGAAGGTGAAGTACGCATTTCTGGTGCTAAAAATGCAGCTTTACCTTTACTCGCTGCAATGATTCTTGCGGACTCTCCGACTACTTTAACCAATGTGCCAAACTTAAAAGACGTAAATACATTAGTCAAATTAATAGCGGGTCTTGGCGTTACCATGACCTATGAAGGGGATACGGTTCGTGCTGATGCATCAACATTAGATAATCAATTTGCACCATACGAACTTGTGAAAACAATGCGTGCTTCAATTTTAGTGTTAGGTCCATTATTAGCACGTTATGGTAATGCAAAAGTATCATTACCAGGTGGTTGTGCCATTGGTTCACGTCCAGTTGATCAGCATTTAAAAGCTTTGGAAGCGTTAGGTGCACATATTGAAGTTGAAAATGGATATGTTCATGCTTCAGTTGATGGTCGATTAAAAGGCGGTGAAGTCATTTTTGATATGGTGACCGTGGGTGGCACAGAGAATATCTTGATGGCTGCTGTTTTAGCAGATGGTGTTACCACAATTCGTAATGCTGCTAGAGAGCCTGAGATTACAGACCTCGCCCAAATGCTAATTAAAATGGGTGCAAAAATTGAAGGCCTTGATACAGACACTTTGGTAGTAACTGGTGTTGAAAGTCTGCATGGTTGTGAATACGCAGTCGTAGCAGATCGTATAGAAACTGGTTCATATTTAGCTGCTGCAGCGATCACTGGTGGTCGTATCAAAACGACGCATACAGATCCAGCATTATTAGAAGCTGTATTAGATAAATTCGAAGAAATGGGTGCGGAAGTTACTCGTGGCGATGATTGGATTGAACTAGACATGCAAGGGAAACGTCCTAAAGCTGTTAGTTTTAGAACATTGCCTCATCCAGAATTTCCGACTGACATGCAAGCTCAAATTATGGCCGTGAATGCAATTGGTCGTGGTTTTGCGACGATTTCGGAAACAATTTTTGAAAATCGCTTTATGCATGTCCCTGAACTTTCACGTATGGGTGCAAATATTCAGGTAGAAGGCCATGATGCGATCGTAACTGGTGTGGAAACACTTCAAGCTGCACCTGTTATGGCTACAGATTTACGTGCTTCATTTTCACTAGTGCTTGCAGCCTTAGTTGCAGAAGGTGAAACACTAATTGATCGTATTTACCATATAGATCGTGGCTATGAACATGTTGAAGAAAAATTGCAAAGTTTAGGCGCTCAGATTAAGCGAGTAAAAGGATGAATGACTTAAGAAACGATGATCCGAATTTTGATGTAATGGGTAATTTTGATCATGGTTTAACTTTAGCACTCAGTAAAGGTCGTATCTTAAAAGAAACATTGCCATTACTTGAAAATGCAGGCATAAATTTACTTGAAGATCCTGATAAATCTCGTAAATTGATTTTCCCAACCACACATAAGAAAGTACGTATTTTGATTTTACGTGCTTCTGATGTGCCCACATATGTGGAAAACGGTGCAGCAGATTTTGGTGTCGCGGGTAAGGATGTATTAATGGAACATGGAGCTCAACATGTGTATGAGTTACTTGACCTGAAAATTGCCAATTGTAAATTAATGACTGCTGGTAAAGTTGGAATGGAGCGCCCGAAAGGACGTTTGAAGATTGCGACGAAGTATGTCAATTTGACGCGTCAATATTATGCGAGCTTAGGTGAACAAGTTGATGTGATTAAGCTCTATGGTTCAATGGAGCTTGCTCCATTAGTAGGCTTGGGTGATTATATTGTCGATGTCGTTGATACGGGTAATACTTTACGCGCCAATGGTTTAGAGCCATTAGAAGAGATTTGTAAAGTTTCTTCGCGTCTTATTGTCAATAAAGCGAGTTTTAAACGTAAACAAGCTTTATTAAATCCAATTTTGACTCAACTTGAACAAGCAGTCCAATCACGTTAAACGTGATTTCCTATGAAAACTGAGTGATAGATGTTGATATGATGCCCACAAGGACTTCGAAAAAGAGTAAACTTATTCTTCTCTTTTTCGCCTTGTGGGTAAATTGATGCGACGTTTATCGACTCAGGATCAAAATTTTAAGCAGATATTTGCTGAACTATTAGCATTTGAAACTGTAAATGATCCTCAA
The DNA here is from genome assembly GCF_027854795.1 of Acinetobacter sp. AOR34_HL. NCBI lineage: Bacteria > Pseudomonadati > Pseudomonadota > Gammaproteobacteria > Moraxellales > Moraxellaceae > Acinetobacter > Acinetobacter sp. AOR34_HL. Next base: position 7,981 of record NZ_JAKTID010000084.1, read on the forward strand.
TTAGTACAAACCGTAGACCAAATTATTGCCGATGTTCGTCAACACGGTGATCAGCATGTACTTAAGTTAACGCAACAGTTCGATCGACATCCTGCGCATCAATTCTCAGACTTAGAGCTCAGCCAAGAACAACTCAAATCCGCTTTTGAGGGTTTAACCATTGAAACTCGTGATGCACTTGAGTTAGCAGCAAAACGAATTCGTTCATTTCATCAAGCTCAGAAGCAAGAAGGGTGGACTTATGTTGATGATTTGGGAAATACATTAGGTCAAAAAGTCACTCCACTTGATCGTGTTGGGATCTATGTACCTGGTGGTTTAGCCTCTTATCCATCGTCTGTACTTATGAATGCTTTACCAGCCCATGTTGCTGGCGTACCTGAAATTATTATGGTTGTTCCTGCACCCAATGGTGAACTTAATCCATTGGTATTAGCAGCAGCATATTTAGCAGGTGTGAGCCGAGTTTTTACAATAGGTGGTGCACAAGCTGTTGCAGCTCTGGCTTATGGTACTGAAACAATACCAGCGGTGGATAAAATTACTGGGCCAGGTAATCGCTTTGTTGCCGCAGCTAAAAGAGCAGTTTTCGGTCAAGTGGGCATTGATATGATCGCAGGTCCTTCAGAAATTCTTGTTTATGCTGAAGGTGAAAATAATGCTGAATGGTTGGCAATGGATGTATTGTCTCAGGCAGAGCATGATACTGTGGCTCAATCAATTTTCATTACACCCGATGAGAATCTTTTAAATGCTGTGGAAATTGCAATTGAAAAGCATTTGAACGAACTGCAAAAGGCAGATATTGCTCGAACTTCTATCGAAAATCGTGGCGCATTAGTGCTTGTGAAGAATCGTGAAGAAGCAGTTGATCTTATCAACCAAGTTGCTCCAGAGCATTTAGAGTTATGTCTAGATGATGCAGAGTTGATGAGTCAAAAAATACGCCATGCGGGCGCAATATTCATGGGGCGCTATACTCCTGAAGCAATAGGTGATTATTGTGCGGGGCCTAATCACGTCCTACCAACATCTGGTACAGCTCGCTTTTCCTCACCGCTTGGTGTTTACGATTTTCAGAAACGCTCAAGCTTAATTATGTGCTCAAAAGAAGGTGTCAAAACCTTAGCAAAAGCAGCAGACATATTGGCGGTGGAAGAAAATCTCGATGCACATGCTCGATCAGCTCGTTATCGTTATCAATAGCTAACCCACGAATATAGGGGCTGATAAAGTTCCTTTTTAGAGAGTTTTGAGAGTATATAAAATGGCATTTACAATTGAACAAATGCGTTTTTGGAGTCCTGAGGTTCGTGATTTAGAGCCTTACGTACCTGGTGAACAACCAAAAATACAGAATTTATTGAAACTGAATACAAACGAAAATCCTTATCCACCATCACCAAAAGTGGTTGATGCAGTGCAAGCTGTTTTGACTCATCAAGCTGATGCCCTTCGTTTATATCCTGATCCAGATGCTACGGCTTTAAAACAAGCAATCGCTAAACAACAAAATGTTGATGTTAGCCAAGTCTTCGTAGGAAATGGTTCTGATGAAGTGCTTGCTCATATTTTTAAAGCATTTTTCATTCAGCAAGAACCAATTCTATATCCAGATATAACCTATAGTTTTTATCCAGTTTATAGTCAATTTTTTGGTGTTCAAACAAAGCAAATTCCATTGAATGAAAAATTTGAAATAGATATTTCAGATTATGAACAGGAAAATGGTGGCATCATTATCACTAATCCAAATGCACCAACGAGTATTGCATTAGGTTTGGACAAAATTGAACAAGTGTTAAAAGCTAATCCAAATCGTGTGATAGTCATTGATGAAGCTTATGTAGATTTCGGAGCAGAATCAGCCGTTGAACTTGTAAGTCGTTATGAGAATTTGGTTGTATGTCAAACAACCTCCAAATCTCGTTCACTGGCTGGATTACGTGTTGGATTTGCAATTGGACAAGCCCATTTGATTGCTGCACTTGAAGCGGTTAAAAATAGTTTCAATTCATACCCAATTGACCGTTTTGCAATTGCTGCAGCTGTAGCATCTTTTGAAGATCAAGATTATTTTCAAGAACAATGTGAGAAAGTCATTGCAAGTCGTGAAAAATTGGTAGCTAACCTAACTGAGCTAGGTTTTAATGTTTTGCCTTCAAAAGCAAACTTTATTTTTGCTACACACTCCTTACACGATGCAGCACAACTTGCAGAAAAATTGCGTGAGCAAGGTATTATTGTTCGCTATTTCAACAAACCAAGAATTAATCAATTTTTGCGTATCACGATTGGTACTGATGAACAAAATCAGCGCCTAGTTGATACATTAAAAATGCTGATAAGTTAATTTTGAAGTAGCTTATTTTATTTCTGCCATGTATTGAGTAGATCAAGCATGGCAGAAACTTTATCAAAACATTCTTGGTATTCGGCTTCCGCATCAGATGCGATAGTAATTCCACCACCTGCCCAAATCGAAAGATTGTCCTGATTTTTTTGAATACTACGAATTAAAATATTCCAGCGACCTGTACCATCGTAATTAAAATATCCTAAACTTCCGCAATAGGCACCGCGTGGAGATTCTTCAAGTTCATCGATAATTTGCATTGCGCGAATTTTTGGTGCCCCTGTGATTGAGCCTCCTGGAAGTGCTGATAGCAACATTTGCATTGGATTAACTTCTTCTTTTAATGTCGCGGTGATTTCACTCACCATATGATGAACTTGATTAAAACTTTCAATTTCAAATAATTTTGTTGTTTTTACTGAACCAGTTTCTGCATAAACACTTAAATCATTTCTTAGTAAATCCACAATCATTACATTTTCTGCCTGATCTTTTTTTGAATTTGTTAACTTTTCTTTTGAAATAAGGTCTTGTTCAGGATCTTGGTGTCTTGGCATGGTGCCTTTGATTGGTCGAGTTTTAATTTTATTTTTATTATCAAATTCAATGAATAGCTCTGGTGAACAACTTAAAAGTTCGAATTCATTAATTTTTACATAGCCTGCATATGGTGCATGAGTTAATTGCCAAAAATCATTTGATTTACTAAGTAAGGAGCCTTTCGCTTTTGCTGTAAACTCTTGAGTTAAATTTATTTGATAACAATCACCAGCTTTAATATAGTCTTGAATTTTTCTGAATGCCTGTAAATACTTGGTTTTAGACCAGCGAGGTGTACATTGATCCTGTAAAGATAATGATTCTAGTTGATCTAATTTATTTTTAGACAAAAGGGATAGAATGTAATTATAGGTGTTTACTGAATTTTTTTCATTGCCATAGAAATACCATTCACCATTATGATATTTGAGATAACTTGAATATTCACCTAAAAAAAGACTGGGTTGAGAGCGCATAGCAGTTGTAACGCATAAGTTTGAACAATAGTCATAACTTATAAAGCCGATGTATCCACCTTTAAAAGAAATGGATTCAATGGTTGATATTGGATTTTTGCTAAACTGAGCAAAATCAATGATCGATAAAGGATGCGTAATTTGATGATATTGGTTTAACTCAAGTTGAGTGAACTGTCGTGATGTTGAATTTTCGAAGATTAAATAATGTTTTGGCAAAAAACTAATAATAGGTGAGTTTTGATCATGCAAATAAACCAAACCAATTAACTCTCTCAACTGAAATAGAATTTCAGAGACTGATAGAGATGAAATATTGAGTTTTTGCTGAAACTGGCTCATAAACTTGAAAATAACACATGCAAATCATAAGAAATAATTGTACTACAATAGTGAGAAATCATCGGAGTTTTTCAAAAACAGGTTGTAATTCGAAAATCATTTAAACAGTATTTGTGATTCATCTCATAAAAATTGTCATTATCAGTAATTTAAATTCATAAAAATGGCAAAAAGTGTCATTGTTAACATTTATGTAAATATCTTATCCATTCAGATAAATGGAGAACTGAGAGAAATGTATACTTGTTTTTTTAAAAATGGTCTTATAAATATACAGATAATTCACAATGTTATTGCTGACTAAGAGTTGTAATGCAGTAGTGTATTTTTTATGCCGTTTATCGGTTTATTACTAAAAAGCGGTTAACAGGAGTTGAACATAAAATAACAAACAGGTAATTTAGTACTTGCTAAGCGAACTACTCAAGGATCGGAAGTTCAAGTTGTCATTTAAGAAAAAACAACAGTGGACAGTTTAGAGTAGTGTAAGTCAAAAAAATAAATGCTCTTGGGAGAGTGCTCAATGAAAATGTTTACTAAACTAGCTTTAGTTTCTTCAATGGCGATTAGCGCAAATGCAATGGCTATGCAAGCGATGGATGATGCTGCACTTAGCTCTGCTACTGGTCAAGATGGTATCAATATTGGTATTGGTGCTGGTCTAAATGCAGACTTGGCTACCTTTATGGGAACCCCTGTAGCTGTTACAAAAGGTATCTTGGTTGAAGATTTATACGTACATGATAACGACGGTCTAGCTGCAACTGCTGCGTTTAATGGTGTGAACTTAGGTGGTAAAGCAACTCCGGGTGCAATTCATATTGATGGTTTAGGTCTTCAAGCTACTGCTGGTGCTGATAATTTCGATGGTACTGCATCAACTAATCTACTTAATTTAAAAATTGATACTGATGCTGGTGATGCTGCAGCTGGTGGCGCATTCCTAAATATCGGTGCTAATGTTGCAGCACTTCGAGTTAAAGTGGGTGCGATCAGTGTTGGTGCTTCAGGCGCTGCTCCTGATTTAACTGCAAGCAGCATTCGTCGTGGCACGACTGGAACAGAGAACCAAATCCTTACTGGTTTAACTTTGGACATGGGTAAAGTTGCTGCTAACGTACAATTAGGTGCTACTCCGCAAGGCGCTATGGTTCTAGTGAAATCTTCTTTAAGTGGTATTAATATTACTGGTCTAGGTATTAATGATGCTGCTGGTGGTGGTAAAATTTATTTAGATGGTGTACATGTTCGTGGTATTACATCAGCTACCAATCTAACTGGTGCAATTGATCTTGATTTAGGCATCTCTGTAACAAGTACTGGTTTAAAAATTACGAATAACAGCACAGCTGGTAATGATGTCTATATCAAAGCTGTTCGTCTAGGTAATGTTGATACTGCCTCTTTAACTACAGCAGCTAATACAGCATCTATTGGCGATGTAGAAGTTCAAGGTCTTAAACTTGGCCAAACTACGATTACAATCGCTGGTCACTAAGTTGATTTGTTGATTAAAAAAAGCGCATTTATTGCGCTTTTTTTAATCTTTGAAGGAAAGTGGTTTTAAGCTAGATATTAATTTTCTATTTGAAAGTGAGGCCGTTACATATTTTCTTTGAAATACACGAAGATATGTAAAAGAAATAACATTTCATCAAAAAAAGCTAAAAAAAAGCTGTTTTTTTTTATAAAAAACGGTATCTTCATCACACAGGGAAGTAGTGTCAGTGACGCTAAGAATAAAATGAATAAGGCAAATCATGCCGCTGTTAAGAAAAGAGAATTATGTTAGAGATAGCTCTAGGCTCTGCATTGATGTATTACTTTACAACGCAAGCCTTTGAAATAGAAAAAAAACCTGAAGGAACAGTTTATTATACTGAAACTTTAGATTCTAGGAATTCTTCATTTACTCGTAATCATCGAGAAGCGGTTGTTATAAAACCAGCAGTTGAAGATCAGTTTCGAGGCATCGTACGTCAAGCATATGACTATAGTTGTGGTTCGGCGGCATTGACGACACTTTTAAATGGGTACGGTGGTCTAAAGCTCACAGAGCAGCAGACGATGAGTGGCTTGCTTCAGTACGGTGAATATCAACGAATCATTGAAAGAAGAAGTTTCTCCCTACTTGATATGAAAAGATTTGTTGCGGCTTTAGGTCTAAATAGTGGGGGATACCGCGGTGAGTTTTCAGATCTAATTGCGCTTAAGCAGCCAGCAATTGTTCCAATAACATATGCAGGATTTAAACATTTTGTCGTATATAAAGCTTATAAAGATGGGCGCGTGTATGTTGCAGATCCAGCTCTTGGAAATATAAGTTTTGATGAAACTCGATTTCGAGAAGTATGGGATAACAATACCTTATTTATCGTAGATGTTCCTGGACAATATCAAAAGGACTTGTTGGCGTTAAAAGATGAAGATATGCGCCACGTAGATGATGCTACAGTCAATCGATATGCTTTGGCTGAAATTCAATTCCCTACGCAAAAGTTTGAGAAACTTGCTGATAAAGCCTCTACAATGCGTAGGGTACTTGATGCTGATCCAAACTCAGAGAACTACAATAAACCGATCACTACATACATGCGTATGTACTATAAGCGTAAATAATCTCAGAATTTAATAGATGTAGGATGTCATAATGAACAATCAATGGATGAATGTGAGTGTATTAGCATTAAGTTTAAGTGCTATAGCGACGACCCTTTATGCTGAAGACCAAACTGAAGTTGCGAATGTAGAACAGACTCAAATCAATGAGTCGGCAACACAGAGTACACCAGCTGTAGCAGAAGTTCCACCTACAAATGATGCAAGTGAAGCTGCTAATGCTTTGCAGAAGCAAGAAGGTGATGCAACTAAGGAAACTAATTTACAAGAAGTATTCACTTCAAATGAACGTCAGTATTCTTTAATTAAAAAAGGTGTTTTCTCATCTTATTATGATATTGACTATACCTATTATCGCGATAGTCGCCTTGACTTAGCGACTGATGATAGTACGAGTACTTTAGCTCGGCTTCGTGTTGAAGAAGATGCAAATCATACATTAACCAATACTTTTACAGTTCAATATGGCTTACTAGATAACTTAACTTTATCAGCATCTGTTCCATTCATCGCAAAAAAAGACTTACTACAAGATGAAACTGCAGCAGGCTTGGGGGATTTATCATTTGGTGCACGTTGGGAACCTTTTCCGCTTAAACAAGGGCGACTACCTTTAGTTTTATTTGGTAGTTTATCGACCAAAACGGGTGATAGCCCATATGAAATTGGTATTGATGAGTTATCAACAGGTAAGGGCTACTACTCTGTAGGAGTTGGTGCTAGTACACGTAAATATATTGATCCAGTTGTTTTATTTACATCAGTTTCAGCCAATTATGGTCTCAAAGAGACAGGTCTAAATCAACTGCGTGGTAGTCGTACCTTAGAAAGTTTTGACCCTGGTTTAAGTGGTGGTTTTGCTTTTGGTTTTGCTTATTCGTTCAATTACGATGTATCTCTAACGATGTCTTACCAACAAAGCTTTAATACTGGTGCTAAATTTTATTTTAGCGAAGGTGAAAGTTTTAAATCAGCTGATCAAAGTAGTTCCACTCTTTCTTTTGCTTTAGGTGTACGTGTATCCCCAGAAACAATTGTGAATGGAACTGTTGGAATTGGTTTAACAGAAGATGCACCAGATGTTTCATTAGGACTTTCATTCCCGTTAGATATTATTGGTTTTGGTAAAAAACTACGTTAAGGAGACACAATGGTGAAATATCCTAAGTTATGTCCTTTAACGATAGGTATTCTAGTCGCGGGACTTTCGAATTTTACTCATGCACAATTGGGTCAAGACTTATCTGTAGATCTTAGGTCTTTGTCACTTGGAAATGCTGTTACCGCAGATCCACCAGGTATTAGTGCCGTTCATTTTAACCCAGCTGCTCTTGCTAAAATCGATGGTTTGCAAACTGATGTTCAAGGTATTCTTGCGAACTTTGCAATTAAAAGAGATTTTACCGCACCTGCAGGTTACAACGTTTTTGGTTATTCAGATGATCCTTTAGTTTGTAATGATGGACCTGAAGTTGATACAGGAATCTGTACAGATTTTAAAGGCACTGTTTCGGGTGATGTGGAATATGCCAGTATTTATGTTCCAGTACTCAAGAAAATTGTTGATCTTGGTCCTAATGCACCTTTAGCAGCTCCGACAGCGGGTATAGCCTATAAACCTCCTGGTTCTAAAGTTACCTATGCAACAGCAGTTTATGCGCCACTTGTAGCTGGCTTTGGTGCCGAAAGTGGTAATCCTGGTAATTTCATGGGGCAACAAGTTGCTTTAGAACGTATTACCTATCTTTCTCCTTCATTTGGATATCAAGTGAATGATCACTTAGCGATTGGTGCCTCTTTTGGTATGTCTTATCAAGCGATTGCGATGAAGACGGATTTACGTTTCCCCAATGAGATGATTGGTGTGTTGCGTATGGTCGATGAAGTCGTATGTGGTCCATTTAAAGATAATGGCGATATTATTACTGACTTACTGTTATTTGGTATTTGTAATGCTCAAGAGGGCCTAAATCCATTTAATAAATTGGGCGCTTTAGATGTATCCTTAGAACAGTCTTTGAGTCCCAGTTATAATTTAGGTGTGCTATGGGAACCTACAGATGATTTTAGTTTTGGTATGGTTTACCAAAGCGAGGCTAAAATGCGTCTAAAAGGGAAGTATCTTATAAATAATGCGAACGCTTCTCAAGAGCTAATCGCTGGACTAAACTCTTCAGCTACAGGACAAATTCTTGCTGCAATTTTGGGTTTGCCAGGATTTGTACCTAATATCGAATCTGGTCTTGTTGCGATGGATTTTAAATATCCTCAGCATTTTAAAGCAGGAATAAAATACAAAATATTTCCAGATTTACAAATGAATTTCGATATTGGTTGGACTGATTTCTCTGCATGGGATAAGTTTAAATTTGAATTTGATCGACAAATATCATTATTAAAAGTCGCGAAATTATTATCTGGGGATGTTACTGATCGTTCATTAGCATTACCTTTAAAATTCCAATCTTCGTGGCGTTGGGGGATTGGTTTTGAATATTCTGCCACGGATCGTTTAAAGCTACGTATAGGTTATGAACCACGGACAAGTTCGATTCCTGATGATAAGCGAAATACAATGGTTCCAATCAACAACGCACAATTGTTTGGGCTTGGTGTAGGCTATCGCTTTGATCAAGATACAGATTTAGATTTATCTATTGGTTTCTTACGTAGTCGTGATGATATTCCAGCCAATACAAGTAGCCTTGCGAACAAAACGGGTGTAGATAATATCTTACTGAATCCGTACGCAGGTTTAGATATTAAAACAAATACCAAAGTCACTTTACTTGGTATTAATTATAGAACTAGATGGTAATGCTTAAGAAAAATATTCAAATGTCTAAATACACTATGCTAATGATTGGTATTAGCATAGTGTCTGGACAAAATGTGTATGCAGATGGGTTCTATACAATCATTGGCCCAGATGGACGCCCAATGATTGTGCCTAAAAAGGATACCTCACAACAACTTCAATCTCAGGTTAGAAATATTGAGAAAGAATCGACCTTACCCAATAAAATTATTGAAAATAAAGTCGAAACGCCAGTAAAACTGTCTAACTCTCAAAATAGAAATATCCAGAGTGACATAAGTAATACGCGTAAAATAGAAAAGATTGAACCAGCAATTGTTGAGCAAAATGTTGAGTCCCAAAAGACAATTACAATTGAGATTCCATTGTCACAAGAATTGAAATCTGTTCAAACATTAGAATCTAAACAACAAAAGACTAAAGATATAAATCAAAAAGAAAAAGATTCAAAAGTTGTTACTCCAATCAATAATAAAGAACTGAAAAAAGAGTCCAATACATCTGCACAGCAAAAAGATGGTTTTACCAGTATAGATGGTGTGTCATATGTAAATAATGAATATTTAGAAGGCCAAGAATTTAATCTAGAAGGGAAAAAGCGTTTTTATACTATGCCTGATGGGAGTGGACGTTTAGAAACTATTGAGCGTAAAAAAGGGGTTAGTCGCTCAATGTTGGATCGCATAATGAGTCGCCCAATGGAGTCGAGTAAAGCGATTACACTTTCTACAAATTATGTAAGATTAACACCAGAAGACTTAGCATTAGCATTTGAAGAAGATCGCTGTTTTGTTGAAAATTATACAAAATCAATTAAAAAGCTTAGTCTTAATAAAGATATTGGTTTATGGCCAAGAAAACCTCTAAAAGAGAAATTTGAATACGAATTAGTTGAACTAGGCAATCCGATTACATATATTCAGCTTGATTCCTATGCCTCCAGTAATAATAAACCAGTGTATTATTGGCCACTTGTTATCTTCTTAGATAAAAAAGGTTGTATCCAAGAAGGTGTTAGTGGTTTCAAAAATGAAACTGTACATGAAACAACATTCAAGCATGCTGCTATTCAAGGTGTATTGCGTGTCCCAGAAACAGCACACTATGTAATGATGACACCATTAGCCTCAGCAGTTGATGTACCAGAACAAGAGCTTTCAAATCAAGGACAGATAAAAATCTCTGTTATACAGTAAATATTAGGATGAATTTTAGTATGAATAAAAAAACGATATTACCATTAAGCCTATCTATAATTGCTGCAATGATGACAGCTTGTGGTGGTGAAAGTGCTAAAATAAATGAAGATCCAAACCAAGGCGTTGATGGTGTTACATCTAATACAAGTTGTGACGTGTCAGCAAGTGATTGTCTGAAATTTGTGCTTGATTATCCTGTTTCTGGAATAAATTTTGATTGTAGTACGGATAAAATCAATCATTTTGCGACTAAATTAGACGGTAATATTGTTACTGGAGCATGTAAGCTAGGGGATGAAGCAAGTTTTTATATTCAAGGTTCTTCAGCTCGAAAAATCAACCTTGGTACGATTAAGTTAGATACAATTTCTAAGTTAAAAACAGCAACTCTTCCACATATTCGAGTAATAGATTTCGCTACGGCATTAACTGGCAAGATGCCAAATTCTCTTGATAAAAATGATGAAACTATTCGAGTTGCTGTTGCGCTGATTCGAATTATGCATAGTCTGGGCGTTGAAAGAAATGACAATGTAGTTGGAGATATACAACCGATAGAATTTACTGAAGAGAAGAAAGATTTATTAGTGAATGTTACTAAAGATATTGGTGTTAATGAATTATTGTCTGGCGAATATATTACACTTTTACAACCTTGGTTAGATGTATCAAAAGTTTCTGACGACCAAGCTTATACACTATTAATTCGTCTTTTAAACTTGGTTAACACGGGGGTTTGGCAAGCTGATTTACCGGCATATAAAGCTGGTGGTGAAAGTACAAGTGTTAATAATTTCCGCCCAGATGGGTTCTTCGGTTGTAATAAAGAATTGACTTCAAAATGCGTAGATAATGACACCAATCTATTGCATTCAATGGGCGCTTTCTTCTTATTGTCTGATCGACAAGGATATACGATTGGTGATGGTCAGCAATGGAAAGGAGCTGCAACTATAACGAATGGGTTGGTTGTTGCTCCAATTACCTTGATTACAAAGGTAAAACCAATTAAATTACAAGTAGATGCGCAAAAGGATTGGCTTGATCCGATCAATATGCAAGTAAATACAAATAAACCTTTACGTTTTAAAATTTCAGAAAATAATTCAGCTGAAGACTTATTGATATATCAGGGTAAGCTAATCAATAGAAATACTATACCTGGTACAACTAACTTTTATAAACAATTGATTAAAGCCAAAGATACGGATACCGTTGACACAACTCATCTTGGTTTATGGAAACAGTCTATATCAACTACTAACTATAATGGAACTGTTGATATTGTTAAGATTAATCCTTCGAGTTATTTAGCTAAAGACATTTTTAAAACTAGAAATAATGTTGCATCAAATCAGCAATATATCTTCCCTTTGTATGCTACTTTAACATTCAGATTCAGCAATGAAGCAAACCTAGCTCCAGTTGATTTAGGAATTGTCATTGATGAAGATGGTGATATACGTACAGATATCAAAGCGAATTCAACAGCTACAGATATGTCTGGTATTTGTGGCAGTGTGAAGACAGTGAATAGTGATGGTTCAATCACAGATAGTAATGATCAAAAACAGTTCCGAATTGGTACAACGGGAGCGACATTATTTTCAACGAATGATAAATCAATCAGTGTGAGAGCGATATTGTCTAATCCTAAGTTTGGAAATATCAATGGAGTAATGTTTGGCTTGAACGTAACTGCAGGCACTGGGGCGAAAATCAATATCAATAACCTTCTTGCAGGTCAAGCAACGGGCATTAATTTAACGAATTTCTCAAATAATACAGTGACATGGTCAAATACTTATGCATATTTTGTAGATGTATATAATCGTTTATATGATGATTTGACCACAGAGGAAAAAAATAAATACGTAGCTCCTACAGCAGAAGAACGTGAATTAGCGAAACGTTTCTCTGGTTCGGTAAGTATTAAGATTGCAGATCAATCTATCCCAGCATGTAAGGCAATTAAAGTTAAGTCGTAATATAAAAAAGACCGCGTTAAGCGGTCTTTTTTTAACCTGTATGGTCTAAACGAGTACCCAACGTTTCTAGATGAGTTGTGAATGTTCCTGATTTACGATCAGAAAAGTAGTGTTTCAATGTTTGTTCAACACTTGGAAATGCGAGTTCAGACCATGGGATTTCATGTTCTTCAAATAAACGACATTCAATACTTTCTTCACCTGCTCCAAAGAAACCTTGTTTAATATGTGCTTTGAATAATACGTATATCTGTCCAATACGCGGAATATTGTACATACAATAAAGTTGTTCTATTTCAACTTCAGCTTCCGCTTCTTCACGTGTTTCACGAGCTGCACCTTGTTCCATGGTTTCAAATAACTCCATGTAACCAGCAGGTAGTGTCCATAAACCATAACGTGGTTCAATTGCTCGTCGACACAGTAAAACCTTATCATCCCATAGCGCTAAAGCACCACAAATAACCTTGGGATTTTCATAATGAATATTGCCACAATTTGTACATACAAGACGTGTTTTATGATCACCTAATGGAATTTTTGCTTCAGTTTGATGTCCACACGCTACACAAAAGCTCATAATTATCATCAATCCTAGAGATAACTCAGCATAACTGAATTTTTATGAATTCGCATTAGGATCAGCTATGTTCCTCAGTAAAATTTCGGCTATGATGTTGGTGGATAAGAAAAGCATTCAAAGAGGGATGAGTAGCATGGAAGAGGCATCGTTAATACAGCTATTAGAACAACGGTTGCGATTTTCCAAACGAATTCAACAAGCTGATGCAGCAGTCTTAATTGCAATTACGCAGGAGACTCAGCCTAGAGTTTTATTGACACGTCGTTCAATTCATTTATCTCAACATGCAGGTGAGGTATCTTTTCCTGGTGGTAAACGTGATCCTAGCGATACAAGCAATATTGTTGTTGCTTTACGTGAGGCTCAAGAGGAAACCGCACTAAATCCTTTCGATGTTAAATTATTGGGTGATTTACCGATTCAAAGAGCGCGGAGTGGATTGTCCGTTAAACCAATTGTTGGTTTAATCCCTGCGGAAGTAAACCTTATTGCACAGCCCTCAGAAATTGATCGCATTTTCTTTGTACCATTAAAACAGTTAATCGATGCTCCTCCTTTACCTTATGAAGTTAGATTAGCCCGTCAATCTCTCTATTTTCCAAGTATGCAAGTTGAAAGCGAAGTCGTGTGGGGTCTCACCGCAAGAATGCTCGTTTCATTATTCCAATACGGTTTAGGCTATCAAAAAAAATGGCCATTTCTAGTTAACCCACCTAACTTTGGTCTAGCTAAGTTTTAATTTCACTTTGAAAAGTAGAGTTTTTAAAATGATGTACAAATATAAAGAATTTACTCCTAAAGCGCTTCAACAACCTTGGGATGGTTGGGTTGCACCGACAGCAACTGTGATTGGTCAGGTAGAATTAGGGTGTGAAGTGAGTGTTTGGTTTGGTGCTGTTGTTAGGGCGGATAACTGTTTAATTCGAATCGGTAATTACTCGAATGTTCAAGAGAACGCTGTTTTGCATACAGATGCTGGTATTGAATTGAATATTGGTGAATATGTTACGATTGGCCATCAGGCGATGTTACATGGATGTACCATCGGTGATAATTCTTTAATTGGTATTAATGCGGTGATTCTAAATAATGCTGTGATTGGCAAGAATTGTATTATTGGTGCTAATGCATTAATTCCAGAAGGTAAAGTGATACCTGATAATTCTGTCGTAATGGGTTCACCTGGGAAAATAGTTAAAACTGTAGATGATGAAGGTGCGGTTAAACTACGAATGAGTGCCTTACATTATGCTGAGCATTTTAAAAACTTCCTAAATTTAGAAGCGTTTAATTTTTAAAACACTTTAGATCAATTGATATGAACTCAGCCAAGTGAATGCTTGGCTTTTTTGTATCCATAAAAATAGAACAGCTCGCCTATGATGTCTGAGTGGAGTATGATACTCGACGTTTTTCATCTCTTTTATACCAAGGTTTTTGCATGAAATTGCTTGCATTGGAAACTGCAAATGAGCAGTGTTCAGTTTCACTAATTGATGACACACAAGAACTCTATTTTCAGTTGGATGAGCGAACAAAGGCACAAACTCAAACCATTTTGCCTTTAACAGAGCAGGCTTTAATTCAGACTCAAACACAACTTTCTGATTTAACAGCAATTGCATTTAGCCGAGGTCCTGGTTCTTTTAGTGGTGTGCGCATCAATGCTGCAGTTGCACAAGCTTTAGCATGGTCGCATGATTTGCCAGTTATACCTGTTTCTACTTTACAAGCTTTAGCTCAAGCAGCATATCGACTAACCGGTTTGAAACAAGTTTCTGCTGTTTTAGATGCACGAATGCAAGAAGTGTATATTGCAAATTACAGCTTAGATCAGTTTGGTATTATGCAAGCAATCGATGAAGAAAAACTATTAGCTTATGAGCGTGCTAGTGAATACTGTAAGTTTACACCAATTGGTTCAGGTTCAACTCTCATAGAGTTTATGCAAGAAGATGAATCTAAAGCCTTAAATCAAACTGTTGCTGATATCAAAGCAACTGCGCACGATATCTCAACCATCGCACGAATTTATGCAACTCAACAAAAATGGGTTGATGCAGAACATGCCTTGCCAGTTTATTTACGTGATGATGCGTGGAAAAAAATTGCTGATCAGGGTAAACCAAATTAAGGTGAGTTATGGATCTTTTATTGCTATTTAAAGCTGCCATAATGGGATTGGTTGAGGGCATAACAGAGTTTTTACCCATCTCAAGTACAGGTCATCTTATTTTGTCTGGACAGTTGCTAGATTTTTGGACTGTAGAAAAAAGAGATATGTTTGCCGTTGCAGTTCAGATCGGTGCGATTGCTGCAGTTATTTATGAGTATTGGGGCAAATTATGGGGTGCTTTGATTGGAGCAATGAAAGGTCAGGAGCAAGGTCGACGTTTAAGCCTAAATTTAATTATTGCTTCAATTCCTATTGTGATCATTGGATTAACATTTGGTGATGTGGTTAAAGCGTATTTATTTAATGCCATTACTGTTGCTATCGCTTTAATCGTTGGTGGTTTTATCATTCTTTGGGCGGAAAGACGCCAGCATTTAGTTGTCAGTTCTGAAGTGGATGATTTGACGTTTAAACAAGCAACGTTGATTGGACTGATTCAATGTTTTGCTTTGATCCCTGGTACCTCACGATCGGGTTCAACGATAATTGGTTCTTTATTTTTAGGGATATCACGTAAAGCTGCTGCTGAATTTTCATTTTTCTTAGGGATCCCTGTACTGATGGGTGCAGGTTTACTCGATATGTATAAAATGCGAAATGATTTACATAGTAATGATTTAGCAGTACTTGCAGTTGGGATTGTGGTTGCTTTTATTTCTGCTTTGATCGTGATCCGTGCCTTGATTCGATATGTTTCTAAACACGATTTTACGGCATTCGCGTATTATCGTATCGGTTTTGGGGTATTTATCCTTGCAACATGGTGGACAGGTTGGGTGCATTGGTAATGCGAATGATATGTTGGTATCAAGCAGAATATGAACACTCATTTCAGCAACTTCAAGCTCGTTTTGCTGAACTAGATGTAAAACTTGAGGGTCATGTTGTAGAGAAAATTAACTCAAGATTTTTACGTTTGAATCCTGATATGGCATTGGTATTGGATGAAGATGGTTTAAGTCTCAGTGCAAATGGCATGAAAATGCAGCCCGATTGGTGTGCTGAAATTCCTCGTTTAAAAAGAGCAAGTTTAAAATCAGAAATGATAGCGAGGGCATGCCAACTTGGAGAGAAACCAACACTTATTGATGCTACAGCAGGGTTGGGACACGATAGCTTGCTTATGGCACATTTGGGTGCCAATGTACGCTTAATTGAGCGACATCCAATTTTATTTGTATTACTCGAATATGCTAAGGCGCAAGCGGAAAGAGACCCCTTTTTACAAGCCACTATGCAGCGCATTCAACTTATACATGCAGACTCAAATTGCTATTTAAATGAGTTAGCACAGAAAGGTGAATATCTAGATGTTGTTTATCTAGATCCGATGTTTCCCCAGCGTGATCAAAATCAGCAAGCGATAAAAAAACAGGCACAAGTCAAAAAACAAATGCAGTTGTTGCATATGTTATTACCCGAAGATGGTGAAATGGATTTGGGTGATCAACTACTCGATTTAGCTAAGAAAATTGCAAAAAGAGTAATTGTTAAACGACCACGCCATGCGGTTTATCTCGCTGAACAACATCCTGATCATCAATGGTTAGGGGATGCTTGTCGATTTGATGCTTATTTTCCAAAAGGTTAAATTTGAGTCTTTTTATCAGATGATTGTTTGGCTTAGGTCAATGCTCGGTAAAAATTTGTGATATAGTTCAAAAGCATGATTGCTAAAAAATTCTTGCTAAGCTTACACTACGGTTGCATATATTAACGATTTTGAAAAAGCGACATTTAATCTATAACGTTTGGCATATTTTTTTAGTTTAGGCTTAAAAAGAGATACTCCCGAAGAATTCTATGATAGATCTCAAACCCTCCATTAATATCTGGCATGATTTCAAAAGTAACCAAATTGCTGGAATGTGGTTGTTCCTCGGGTCCCGCCGTTCATTACAAGTGGTTCATCCCTCTATCACCCAGCTGATCCTTTGGGGGATTTTAGGTGGCTGTACAAACTCGTTGTATAGTTGGTTAATAGCTGGTCAAGTAGGTGATTTTAACCCTCAAGGTCTCATTGGCTATGCGCTTTGGCCGTTCATTGCCTTGATTGTTGGGATTTTTCTATCTCAACGGATGAACCAAGCACGTTTGATGTTAGTGCCTGCTTTACTCTGGTTGGTTCTTGATACCAATATTTTGCTCTTACAGTGCTTGATTCAGTATTTAGGATCAAATGGTTATCTAAACTTCATTCCTGATAGTATCTATAATGGTTTTTTACCACCATTCTTTGTGGCTTTATTTGTTTGGCAAAGTTTAGCCGTAATTTGGGTGTTCTCACGTGCGCTGAATTGGCCTTGGTGGGAGCGAGCTCTCGTTTTTATCGCAACGATTGCAACGATGGTGGTTTGGCAATTATCGGTGAAAGATCAACCGATTTGGAAAGTCGAAGAAACTCCTCCAAGCTTTTCAGAGGAAGCCTTTTATGCTCAGAGTAATTTATTGCAACAAGCATTAGATAACATCCAATATGGCGACATTGCCCAAAGTCACTGGTACTTTTTAGGTGTTGCAGGTGATAGTTATGTGGATGTTTTTAAATCTGAAGTTGAGCGTATAAAAGAGCAGTTTGATACACGCTTTGGAACTGTCGACCGTTCTATCATGCTGATCAATAACCCTGCCACGCGTTTAGAAGTACCCATAGCTTCAAAGACAAGTATCGAGCTTGCTTTGCGCCGTATCGGTCAACAGATGAATCGTGATAGTGATGTTTTATTTCTTTATATGACATCACATGGTGAAAAAAATCATTTTGAACTAGAAAATGCACCACTTGAATTAGGTCAGGTCGATCCAAAATGGTTACGTGAAACTCTGGATAAGTCAGGTATTCGTTGGCGAGTGATTGTAATTTCTGCATGCTATTCTGGAAGTTTTATTCCAGCATTACAGTCTCCAGAAACATTGATTATTACTGCATCAGCAGCGGATAAGACCTCTTTTGGCTGTAATAATGAAGCAGATTATACTTATTTCGGTCGAGCTTTTTTTGATTTGGCGATGCGTGAACAGTCTTCAATGAAAAAAGCCTTTGAACAAGCCAAACAAACGGTGACACAGTGGGAAACTGCACAAGGTTTTGAGCCATCTGAACCACAATGGTCAATTGGTCGTAATATGGAACTCATGCTGCCGCAATTAGAACCATATTTATTCCCTACTCAAAATATTACAACAACAGACATTACAAAAACACAGGATGATCAACATGCAGCTACTGCAAAAAAATCGTTGTTTTGAGGGTGAGCAAAGGATTTATCAACTTGAATCACAACACCTCAAAGGCTCAAGCCGCGTTGGTGTTTATCTCCCACCAGCTGCTTTAGATGGCAAACCTTGTTCTGCGCTTTTTTATCTTGCAGGGCTTACGTGTACTGAAGAAACATTTGCAATAAAAGCACATGCACAACGCATGGCAGCAAGATTAAGTCTTATTTTGATTACTCCTGATACATCTCCACGTGGAGAGCATGTTGCTCAAGGCGATCATTGGGATATTGGGCAGGGTGCTGGTTTTTATATTAATGCGACTCAACAACCTTGGGCTGAGCATTATCAAATGGAGTCATACATTGTTGATGAACTCTATGCTCATGTTTTGCAAGAATTTCCAATTATTGAAAATCAGGTTGGGGTTTTTGGACACTCAATGGGTGGTCATGGTGCCCTAACATTAGCATTTAAGTACCCGGAACTTTTTAGATCGGTCTCGGCATTTGCACCGATTTGCGCACCAAGTATTTGTCCTTGGGGTGAAAAGGCATTTAGTCAATATTTAGGACAGGATCAACAACGTTGGGCAGAACACGATGCAACAGCATTAGTACAGCAGAAAGGGTCTCAATTTGAAGAAATTCTGATTGATCAAGGTTTAGAAGACCAATTCTTTGCGCAGTTAAATCCTGAAAAATTTAAACAAGCGTGTTTAGAGTCTGGCCAGCATATTACTTTACGTTTGCATGAAGGTTATGATCATGGCTACTATTTTATTCAAAGCTTTATCGATGATCATTTGCAATTTCATGCTATTCAATTAGAAAAGAATGCTTAATCTTTGAAAGAAGCTCATTATGAGCTTCTTATTCTTGATGGGTCCAATTGGCAGCGAATTCCTGCTGAGCCATTCGATTCAAATGATCTATTACAACTTGCTTTAGTCGCTCGACATCATCTTGTTGATTTTCAATGATGACCTCTAAGTGTTGCTGTTGTGCTGTGAGTGTCACCGTTGCAGTAGGCATCAAAATTTTTGAATAGATTTCAGTTTCTTCAACTTCAAATTTATGTTTCCAGTGATTGAGCAAACGTTTAGCGATTCGTTTACCTTCGACTGTTTCAATTTGTGTAGTACTCTTCATCATACGACTTCATTTTTTGTATCGAAAATTACCTTAGCAAATAACAAATGATAAAAAAATAGTAACTCTGCAACGTGGTGTTGCATGTTTGCAATGCTCGAATAATCACTTTCTAACAGCCCTAAACAGTATGAATTTGTTATAATCACGGAATCATTCCTTCGTCATTGTCAGGTTATCCATGTCCAAGCCTTATCTCATTGCTCCTTCAATTTTATCTGCTGATTTTGCTCGTTTAGGTGAAGATGTAGAAAAAGTTCTAGCTGCAGGCGCAGACGTTGTACATTTTGATGTGATGGATAATCACTATGTTCCGAATCTGACCTTCGGTGCAGGTATTTGTAAAGCATTAAAAAATTACGGTATTAAAGCACCAATTGATGTACACCTCATGGTTTCTCCTGTGGATCGTATGATTGGTGACTTCTTAGAAGCAGGTGCCGATATCATTACTTTCCACCCAGAAGCGACAGATCATATTGATCGCTCTTTGCAGTTGATTAAATCAGGTGGTGCAAAAGCAGGTTTGGTCTTCAACCCAGCGACACCATTACATTATCTTGATTATGTTCTAGATAAAGTGGACCAAATTTTATTAATGAGTGTAAACCCTGGTTTTGGTGGGCAGAAATTTATTCCGATGACATTAGAAAAACTTCGCCAAGCACGCCAAATTATTGATGCCAGTGGCCGTGATATTCGTTTAGAAGTGGATGGTGGTGTAGGACCTGCAAATATTCGAGAAATAGCAGAAGCTGGGGCGGATATGTTTGTTGCTGGTTCAGCAATTTTTGGTCAGCCAGATTACAAAACAGTGATCGACCAAATGCGTGCAGAGTTGGCTAAAGTTGGTGCAAAACAAATTTAGTCTATTTAACCTATTATATACATTGGGCTGTGGATAACTTTGTTTATAACTACGTGGATAACCGTGTTGATAAGCGAGTGGATAAGATGTTGTTAAAATAAACAAAATGATTTCAGTTGTTTATATTCACAGCAGTTTGAATGAAAAAGGACAAGTTTTTGTCCTTTTTTTGTGCGCTAAATTATTTATTTTGCTCTATTTTTACTCATGAATGATTTTTGCAGATATTGTTGAATAAAACAGCATCACTCTGTTTAAAGTTGTTGAATATTGCATAATTTGAACATAAACATGATTGTGCATAACTATGAAACAACTTATGCTTTATATAGATAAAGATTCTGATCTGTGGATAGGAATATTCAGTGCTACATCTCAAAAGATACAAACATATGTGGTTTGTGTTCCTGATGATATTGTTCATCGGGGGGAGTAATGTCGCCATTGCAGCTGTACATGCAATTCATACTGAGCAATCTACTGTAACTACTCAGGATATGCCGTGTCACAAGATGCAAATGAAAAGTGATCAGCATCATCAAATACAAATGGCACATCAAGACATGACGAGTATGACTAAATGTCATGACCAACAAGTGCCAAATCAGCAACATTGTGAAGATTGTAATCATCCATCACATTGTCAAACGGTGAGTTTTACACTCGATCAAAATATACCTGAACTATCTGCTTTATCTGTTTTTGAACGACCTATTCATCTAATAACAGCATATCAAGCTCGACACTTAGCTGGATATTGGCAAGAAATTCTTCGTCCTCCCAAAGCCTAATCTATCAGCCACTCAGTCTTTTCTTAACTATTTATAGTTAGGGAAATTTGATGAATCAATAGATTAGGATTATTTCATGTCTTCAAAATTATATGCTGGCGTTATTGCGAGTTTCGGTCTCTTATTCGCGCCCTATAGCATGGCTGCAATCAAAGAGTATCATCTTAATATCAATCAAGAGATGGTGAATGTCACAGGAAAACCTGTTCAAAGAATTACAGTGAATGGCAAATTTATTGCGCCTTTGCTGGAGTTTGAAGAAGGGGATGAAGCGGTCATTCATGTCCATAATCAACTTAAAGATCAAGATACCTCTCTGCATTGGCATGGTTTACTTTTACCAGGGCTTATGGATGGTGTTCCAGGCTTCAATGGCTTTAAAGGTATTAAGCCTAATGGTAGTTTTGAGTATCGTTTTAAAGTACGACAAAACGGAACTTATTGGTATCACGCACATAGTAAAGGTCAGGAACAGGATGGTTTATATGGTCCTTTGGTCATTTATCCCAAAGGAAAACAGCCTGTAGCCAAACATGAGAATGCTGAACGTGATTATGTTGTGATGCTTTCCGATTTCCATGAAACGAAAAGTGACAAGATCATGGCAAATCTAAAAAAATCAGCGGAGTACTATCAAAATCAAAGAGAAACTGTCGCTGATGTTTGGTCACAAGTGAAAGATCAAGGTTTGAAAGCTACATGGCAAGATCGTTCGATGTGGAATCAGATGCGCATGCTGAAAACTGATTTATCAGATGTCACTGGTTATACCTTTTTAGTGAATGGGAAAACACCACAACAAAATTGGACAGGTACTTTCAAAGCAGGAGAAAAAGTTCGCTTACGGTTTATCAATGCTTCGGCGATGTCTTTTTTTGATGTGCGAATTCCTAATTTAAAAATGATGGTTGTCAGTGCTGATGGTCAGCCTGTCCAACCTGTTCCAGTCGATGAATTTAGAATTGGTGCAGCAGAAACTTATGATGTAATTGTTGAACCAACTCAAACGCATTATCAAATCCAAGCAGAGTCAATTGATCGTTCTGGTTTTGCAATCGCGTCATTGCAGAATGAGATGAAGCCAGCACAACAGACCGTGACGATGCCGGCAGCGCGTCCACGTGCATTATTGACCATGGACGATATGGGACATGGAGCGCATGCGCAAGATGAAACGAGCAAAATGGATCATAGCCAGCATGCTGAAATGGATAAGTCTAAAATGGATCATAGCCAACATACTCAGATGAGTAAGATGGCAATGAATCATAATGCGCATGGTGAAATGGATATGGGCGATATGAACCATAAATTTCATGCCGATATGAATATGAGCCAGATGCATCATCATTCGGATAAGCAACAATCCTCTATGTCCGTAACAAACCAACATAAACCACAAGCTGTTCAAGGTTGGGCAAATGCATCAACACCTGTCGGCCATAAAGCATTGCAATATACTGATCTAAGAGCATTAACTCCTCAGCCGGATACGCGTGCTGCAGAAAGAGAACTCGTGATTCGTTTAGGTGGGACGATGGAACGATATATTTGGACAATTGATGGTAAAAAATTCAGTGATAAAGATTTTGAACCATTGAAAGTACAGTACGGTGAGCGAATTCGCTTGAAGTTTGTCAATGAAAGTATGATGGCACATCCTATGCATTTACATGGCATGTTTATGCAGCTAGAAAATGGACAAAGCGCAGCCGATATGCCAAATAAGCATACCGTGATCGTACCACCCGGTAAAACCGTAACTGCATTACTGACAGCTGATGAATTAGGAGAGTGGGCCATTCACTGTCATTTGCTCTATCACATGAGTGCAGGAATGATGAGTAAGTTGATTGTTGCGAATGTCAATGAGGCAAAAACAGCCACTCAACCCACATCTACATCAGTTCAACCATCGATAGGAGAAAGCCATGCACATCATTAAGCAGTCTTCGAAGATGAAACGATATACACAGTTGATCGTGGTGAGTGGTATTGCATCCTCTTTGGGAGGATTTGCCCATGCCCATGAAGCTCATAATCAAATGTTGCAGATGAATCAAGCTTCACAGCAACAGACGGTTGTGATGGAAACGTCAAAGGCAGATCATCACAAACATGAACAGTCCAAACTTGCATATTCAAGCGATGTTCAAGATGCAGAGCATAGCCATCATAACGAGCATGGCGGGCAAATATACCAATCAACCAGTTTAGAAAATGCTTGGGCGGTAGATGAGGATGGTAAGGGTAGTGTAAGCACCGAGTTAAAAACATGGGTGGGTACAGATGAAAATAAAATCTTCATCAAAGCCCATGTTGAGAAGGCTGAATCGGAAAAAGCTGAAACTGAAGCAATGACTTTATATAGCAGAAATATTGCAGATTTTTGGGATATACAGGCGGGTGTACGTTATCAATATCAACCAGAACATCAGCTAGATCAAGATCAATGGAGTGCTGTATTCGGTTTGCATGGTTTAGCACCATATTTCTTTGAAACAGAAGCTTATGTTTTTGCTGGACAAGATCAGCGTTGGCAGTTGAGTTTAGAAACCAGTCGAGACTTGCTATTTACACAAAAGTTAATTGCTCAACCCTATTTGAATGCAGATGTGGTATTGAGTGATGAATCGAAATATGCAAAGAAATCGGGGTTATCTAAACTACAAACGGGAGTACAAGTGCGTTATGAGATCAATAAAAAACTTATGCCTTTTGTAGATGTAGCATATGCTTATCATAAAGGTGCGGAGCAAACACCATGGCAAGCTGCTTCTGAAAGTGAAAAGGGTTGGTTATATGCTACGGGATTAACGCTAAAGTTCTGATACTTTGTCTAAAAAGTCACTTTACTGAGATACTGTTGGTTTATACTAACAGTATCTTTTTTGAGTCATTGATGGTGTATAAATGGCTTTAGAACAACAAAACAATCAAATAACAGTAATAACAGATTCCCTCGAAAAGATTAGCAATCAATCGTCTTTTTCAGATTCACAGCGGAGCAATAATAGTTCTATGCAGGTGAGCTATTATTATATTCCTCTGATGAATGATGATCAGGATGTACAACGAATCAGAAAAGCATTAATTCCTTTCTCGGAAGTATTAATCGAGCATCATATAGATTTAGATTGTAAGCACCTCACGTTGTACCATCGAGATGATTTATCTCAGCTCACTTATAAACTTGAGTGTTTGAATTTAGGGGTGGAATTGCAACAAACCATGTCGCATTACGAACCGATTCAGATCATGATTGATCGACATAAGGGTTCGATACAAGAGGAATCTATAGATTCATCTAAGCATAATTATTTTTACCAATTCCAGATTTTTTTGAAGACTATATTTCAGCATTTAAATCAATGGATGAATGCGATACGAAACAAAAGGGATAAATGAGATGCCTAAATGGATGTATTGGGTATTAGCAGTCGCATTTGCATGGTTAATTTGGACAAATTTTTTAAAACCTGTTCCTGATTTAGATCAACTCAAGACACAACAGAATGTTCAAATCATTGAATTAGAAAAGTATGAAGGTTCTTTCCGTGTCTTATCCAAAGAAGATTATCATTGGGGAAGAGAAGCTGAATTTTCACCGATCGACATTGCGGTCGGTTGGGGAGAGATGGCGAAACCGCAAGTGTATGAGCGCATTGATATTTCTCAAAGTAATCGTTGGTATTATTGGAAAGTTGAAAATGAGCCACCTATTTCATTAAGAGAGATTGCAACACATAGTGCCAACATGCATTTAGTCCCAGCAAATCCTTCTGTGGCATCGCAAATGAAGAAGATAAAAAAAGATGATTTGGTTTATTTAAAAGGTTCATTGATTGAGATTCAGGCTTCAGATGGCTGGCGATGGAAAAGCTCTCTATCTCGAGAAGATACAGGGAATGGTGCTTGTGAACTCATGAAAGTTGAAAGTATCGTTTGGCAGTAATAGTTGTGTTAATAAATTTTAATTATTTCAAATGTTTAAATTATCTAGATACACAACAATTCACACAATTGCGCATTTTACAGTAAACTGTTCAACTAAGGAGGACGACCTCCTTGCAAAGAATCACGTTGGGACGACCTGACTATTGATAAAGTAGACTGTTAAAAATGGCTTGGGCAATTTTAATCTTGGCGGGTATTTTTGAAATTATTTGGGCATATTCTATGAAAATGTCTGAAGGTTTTACAAAGCTAACGCCAAGCATCGTGACTATTGTTTTCATGATTTTAAGTGTTGTTTTATTGTCGATTTCAATGCGTTCACTTCCTTTAGGTACAGCATATACGGTGTGGACAGGGATTGGAGCGATTGGCTCTTTCGTGGTGGGTATTCTCATTTTGAATGAGCCGATGATCGCAATGCGAATGATTGCAGCAGTGTTGATTGTATCTGGTCTGATTTTAATGAAATTGTCTTCAAATTAAGAAAATTCAGCATCTTATCGGATTGAGTAAGCTGAATGGAACAAAGTCTATGGGAAATTTTTAATGCAATTGGTTTATATGTATATGGATTCTCCTGTAGGTGCATTAAAACTGGTTGCACATGATCAGGCTTTAGTTGCAGTCATGTGGGATAATGAAGATCATAAAAGAGTTCGTTTAGCAAAGCCCTTAGAAGATCATCAACATCCGATGTTACAGCGAGTTAAAAAACAATTAGAAGAATACTTTGTAGGGCAGCGCCAACAATTTGATTTACCTCTTGATTTTCATGGCACTGATTTTCAGCAGCAGGTTTGGAAGGCTTTATTGACGATTCCTTACGGGGAAACACGTAGTTATAAAGAGATTGCACTCCAGATTGGTAATGAAAAAGCTGTACGTGCAGTGGGTGCTGCGAATGGTAAGAATCCGATTTCGATTATTGCGCCGTGTCATCGAGTGATTGGATCGAGTGGGGCATTGGTTGGTTTTGCTGGTGGGTTGGATAAGAAGCAGATTTTACTCAGTTTAGAGCAAAGTCAAATTCCATAATCTGTATTGTTAATACTCGATTTTCATTGCTTTTTGGAATAAGCTACTTAACAGATATGAATCCACATATTTTATGACTTGAACCGTAACTCAGTTATTGGCGAGGCGGTGTCTTGCTTAGCGTAATCCAATATTAGGAATAACCTTCGGTTCGAGTTACTTTGGTTTCGCCCAAAGTAACCAAAGGCATTGTCATCTACAAAACCTGTTCACTTGCTGCATTTGTTTTATCTATCGCAGAAACGGGATATTACAAATACCACGCAGGTTGTAGATGAACTTTCCGAGTCTCATATATAGGGTATGTATTCATTTTCTTTTTCATAACAAATTGAATGGAAGTTTAAAAATGGCTGTTGGTGACGTAACAATGCCACTTATGCATGTGGTGCAGGGTGTAAAAATTGGCTCAACTGAGGCGTATGTACGTTATCCAAATCGACGAGATCTAGTCATTTTTGAATTTGCTGAAGGTTCAAATGTAGCAGGTGTATTTACTCAAAGTGCATTTGCTGCTGCGCCAGTTTTGCTTAGTAAAAAACACTTGGCAGAAAATACAACACGTTATTTGATTATTAACACTGGTAATGCAAATGCGGCAACAGGAACTGTAGGTTATAAAAATGCAGAAACGACGTGTGCCAAATTAGCGCAATTAGCAGGTGTCCAAGCGAATCAGATTCTACCTTTTTCAACAGGTGTAATCGGTGAGCAACTTCCGATTGAGCGTTTAGTTCAAGGTATTCAGCCTGCATTAAATGATTTAAATGCGGATCGTTGGGCTGAAGCTGCTTCTGGCATTATGACCACAGATACTACTCCGAAAGGTGCATCTGAACAGTTTGAGCTTGATGGTGTGACATACACCATGACTGGAATCAGTAAAGGTGCGGGTATGATTCGCCCGAACATGGCAACCATGTTGAGCTTTGTTGCAACAGATGCACCAATATCAAAAGTACTTGTTCAGCAACTGTTACAAACGACTGTCGAACATTCGTTTAACCGCATCACAATCGATGGCGACACTTCAACCAATGACTCATGTATTTTTGTAGCAACAGGTCTAGCTGGTGGTGCGGAAATTGAATCACAAGATGACCCTCGTTACCAACAAGTGCTGGATGTACTTGCGCGTATTATGAATCGTTTAGCACAATTGATTGTTCGTGATGGTGAAGGTGCAACTAAATTCATTACGGTACAGGTGGAAGGCGGAGCCAATACCCAAGAATGTTGTGATGTTGCTTATAGTGTTGCTGAGTCACCACTCATTAAAACAGCTTTGTTCGCTTCTGATCCAAACTGGGGGCGTATTGTAATGGCGATTGGTAAAGCAGGTGTTCCAAACTTAGATAGCAGTAAGGTTCAAGTGTGGTTAGGTGATGTCCAGATTTGCTTGGATGGTGGTGCGAATCCTGACTATACCGAAGAAGCAGGCGCTGCTGTGATGGCTGAGAAAGAAATCACGATTCGTATTGATTTAGGACGAGGTGAAGCGAAAGACACAGTTTATACCTGTGATTTTTCTTATGACTACGTCAAAATTAATGCCGATTATCGTTCGTAAATATGCGTTATAATAAAGCCTCCACAGTGGGGCTTTTTTTATATCACTCATGTGTGGACGAAGTGATTCATCCCAAATGATCACCCTAGATACCCACGTTATATGTTTGCTGTGATGCAAGCACGCAGGATAGAGAAGACGTTTTATGAATGATGCGAATTTAATTGCGAACGAAGCCAAAAATATTGTGCAGGCGCATTTAGATCGTTTGGGTGAGCCAAAGGACCATAGCCTCAGCCCAGAAGTGAAACAAGAAAAGTTCGCACAAATTGCAGCTGAGTTGAAAAAGCGTGATGCTGTCCTTGTTGCACATTACTACTGTGATCCTGATGTTCAAGAGCTTGCAGAATTAACAGGTGGTTGTGTTTCTGATTCTCTAGAAATGGCGCGTTTTGGTCGTGATCATGCTGCATCAACTCTCGTAGTTGCTGGGGTAAAGTTCATGGGAGAAACAGCAAAAATTTTATCTCCTGAAAAGACAGTATTAATGCCTACACTTGAGGCAACCTGTTCTTTGGACTTGGGTTGTCCAGTAGATGAGTTTACAGCATTCTGTGATCAGCATCCCGATCATACTGTCGTGGTGTACGCCAATACTTCTGCAGCTGTGAAAGCACGTGCTGACTGGGTAGTGACTTCAAGCTGTGCAGTCGAGATTATTGAGCATCTTGATAGCTTGGGTGAAAAAATTATTTGGGCGCCTGATCAGCATTTAGGACGTTATATCCAAAAGAAAACGGGTGCTGATATGTTGTTATGGGATGGCGCGTGTATCGTACATGAAGAATTCCGTGCACGTGGTATTGCACAAATGAAAGCGCTATATCCTGATGCAGCAGTTTTAGTTCATCCTGAATCGCCTGAATCTGTAGTAGATATTGCAGATGCAGTGGGAAGTACTTCGCAACTGATCAAAGCAGCGCAGACTTTACCGCATAAACAAATGATCGTAGCTAC
Organism: Acinetobacter sp. AOR34_HL; assembly: GCF_027854795.1. Classification (NCBI taxonomy): domain Bacteria; kingdom Pseudomonadati; phylum Pseudomonadota; class Gammaproteobacteria; order Moraxellales; family Moraxellaceae; genus Acinetobacter; species Acinetobacter sp. AOR34_HL. Next base: position 36,623 of record NZ_JAKTID010000084.1, read on the forward strand.
TGATCGCGGTATTTTCTACAAGATGCAGCAAGCAGCACCAGATAAAGAATTATTCGAAGCGCCAACGGCGGGTGAGGGTGCAACATGTCGTTCGTGTGCACATTGTCCTTGGATGGCAATGAATGAGTTGGATGGTATTTTGCACGTGTTACAACATGCTGATCAAGAAATACACGTCGATCCAGCATTGGCTGAACGCGCAAAATTACCACTCGATCGAATGTTGAACTTTAGTGCTTCTCTAAAGCGTTAAAATGCTTGTAAAATATACATTTGATAAGGAAAAATCATTTTTTTTAAAACTAGGTGTTGACGTGATGCGACGTCAAGCCTAGAATGCACACCGTACCGCACGATGTGCGATACAATAAAAGCTGAAATAAATCGGAGCATAGCACAGCCTGGTAGTGCACCTGGTTTGGGACCAGGGGGTCGTAGGTTCGAATCCTACTGCTCCGACCATTTAAAAGATGTTGAAAAACATTATTTTAAGATCGGCGAAGTATCGCTTGATAGTATTATCATCGTTATGCGCCTGTAGCTCAGTTGGATAGAGCATCCGCCTTCTAAGCGGATGGTCACAGGTTCGAATCCTGTCAGGCGCGCCATTTAGTTGGTAGCTTGGTACATAGAACCAAACGTTATGGTGGATGTAGCTCAGTTGGTAGAGCCCTGGATTGTGATTCCAGTTGTCGCGGGTTCGAATCCCGTCATTCACCCCAATTTCGGAGCATAGCACAGCCTGGTAGTGCACCTGGTTTGGGACCAGGGGGTCGTAGGTTCGAATCCTACTGCTCCGACCATATTCTTGAAAATTAAAAGAAAAATATCAAAGTACAGGCTTTGATAACCTTGATCATAGGGTGAATTACTTCCCGATCGTGTAAATTACATACCACGTTAAATTCTTATTCCCATTCCCAACCCACTCCCATGTATTTTTTTCGTATTGCGTGTAAAATCAGCGAAAAGGCTGTTTTTGAATATATAGAAAATAAATTGTGTATAGCGTTTTTTTGAAGTAATAAAGTAATATTTTAATTAATACTTATATATATCAATACTCTATATCATTAATCATATGTAATATTATTAGTAATAACTATGTAAGATATTACTGTGAAAAAAAGTATTGTTATCTAAGATTTAGTATTAATAAAAACAATGACTTATAAAAAATTACTTGTGTTATTACAAAAAATTACTTTTAGAAGTAAGGTTTTATATTATTAATTTTCAATTACTTACCTATTGGTATTACTTTATTACTTCAAATCGATTCTAGATTCTTTAAAAAGACATTTTTATGTTCTTTAGTATCAAACAGCGATCAAATTTTTTACTCATTGGTTCGTATTAGCTTGAAACTGTAGTATCGTAGTAATATGCAGTATGAAAATTTCCTTATTTTTCTCTCAATAGCCTAAGTTTTATAGGTCTTGCCGTTTTATCCAATAGTGCATCTTGCTGCAGTGAAATTGACTCATTTAGACGAACCCCAGGCGCGCGGGTGACTGCGCCGGGCCACGGTCTTACTGATTTAAATGAGAATTTTTATCATTTGATCGAAATTTCTGAAAATCCATAAAAAAAGCCAGCTAATGCTGGCTTTAATGCTTTTTAGAATGTCATGTGACGTTCTTTAAGTCATATTCTTTAAATCTAATCACTTCATCACCAGCCCATTCATTTAATTGCTGCATGCGCGATTGAAGTGGAAGAATTTCATTTTGATAAAAGACCTCTGCAGCATCTTTAATAGATCCAAACCCACCGGTATTGTTTGGTACGATACCCATTAGTTGAGGTGGTATACGAAGTGCTGCCAAAGTATCATCACGTGTGATGGATTTAATATTTGTGAAATCATCCTTTGCAGCGATTTCAGAAACAGGCAAGATCTGTATACCATCCTTTTTCCCTCCTGGTGCGTAGTAGAATAGATTACGGAAGTTGCCTGGTCCCTTGCTATCTTTCAGAGCCTGTCGTAATGCTGTGATGTCATTCGGATCTTGAGCAGCATCATTTACATATAAGATGAATCCAGCATGTGATCCATTGTTGTAGTACTTGCGACGGAACAGAGTAGCCGATTCATTAAGCCATGCACTTTGTAATGCGGATAGATATTCCGGTGATCCATAAATTTCTTGATCGATATCAGCTTCACGGATATGACAAACTCGATTAGAAAATTCATATTCTTGATAGCCAAGATGATCATTACAAAGTAAGAAGAATTGATCATCATATTCACCACGTCGCATGTATTTTGCTAACGCTGGTTTATACTGCATCACATTTCCAAGTCTGGATCTCACCTCTTCGAGATATGTGTTACCACACCAAACATAGTCTAATGCGACCTGTTCAAATGCTTTTCGATTTAATTTTGCATGCGGAATAAATAAATTGGCCAGAAAATTACGTTTAAAAATAATGCCACTGTTCAAGTAGGGCGTCGATTTATAAGACTTTGCCAAGCCATTCATATTGACCTGTGGTTCATACCAACGGCCATTGAACCAAGATTCCAAATAATCCGATAATTCATTGCCATTTAGCACTGGTACAGCATCGCCGAATGTAAAGGCCATTGATTCATGCTTGGTTTGTTTCATTTGGGTTTGAAACATTGGGATTTGGCTTTTAGCAAAACTAACCAAATTTTTCGCTGTCGATAGGGGATTCATTAATAGATCTCCAAGAATGATTGATTCATTTGTGTTTGGCCTTCAAGCGGTTCATTGTGAATTGCATGCATCAATGCCCAAGCTAGATCCGCATGTCCTGTTTCTTCAGAACGACCAGCTGTAAACGTCATTTGTCTTTGACTTGCTGTTAATGTTTTTTTGATGCTCATTAAAGATTGAGATAGATCTGTCCAGCCTGCGTCATACTCAAGCCGACCGTGACGGATCACATCCATTGTTTTTAATACAAGCCGTGTCTTTACTTCAGGTGAATAGCTGAATTCAGTCACATTTGGGAAAAATTGCTTAACCAGTTGAGATACACCCGTTCCCATACCAGTGATGTCTACGCCAATGTAAGTCACGTAATAACGCAAAGTCGTTTGTCGAATCATTTCAGCCTGAGCTTTGAAATCCATTCCACGAAATTGAATGCGTTCAAGTACTCTGAACTTACCTCCTGCAACTTTAGGTGGAGCAACGACAACCATGCCAGCACTGTCGCCACTTTCAGCCGGGTCATAGCCTATCCAAACTGGATTGTTACCAAAAGGTCTTGTATGAAATGCTTTATAATCATCTACCCAAACTTCCCATGAATCCACCATACATGGCTGTAACATGGCTAATGGGAATATTGATGCGCCATCATCAATAAATTCACACATCAACAAATTGGCAAATTCTTCTGGTGAATACTCGAAGCGTAGCTCCTCGATGTCGAACAGATCACAACCGCCATTCTCTGCATCAAGAATAGTGATAATCTGACGCCACATCCGATCTTCGCATAAGCGTCCATTTTTCAGTGCATCGTGAGATACATCGATATTGAGCTTTTGATCTTTTGATCGACCACGATTTGCTCGTGTGCCAGTCCAAAACGTATACGCTTCATGCGCCATAGTTGATGGTGTAGAGAAATAGGTTTTACGCCACTTTTTCTGCAAAGCCATTGCTGATGCGACTTTGTTTAATTCATTAAAACCAAACGTCCAAAAAAATTCATCAAAGTAAAAATTACCATGGTGGCCTTGAGCTGTACGATAATTTGTTCCGAGAAATGACAAAGTGGCTTGGTTGTTATCTGGTAGAACAATTGGATCTCCAACCAATTCAACACCACAAGCTTCGTATGCAAAACCTTTGATATATTCTTTAAAGATATGCGCTTGAGCTTTTGAAGCAGATAAGAAAATCTGATTCCGGCCAGTTTTAACAGCATCGACCAACGCTTCACGGGCAAAGTACCAAGTCGCACCAATCTGCCGACTTTTTAAAATGACTCGCGTACGCTGATTGCCAGCTTTATACCAATCGCGCTGATAGTCAAAAAGACTATCTTCAAAAGCTGAAATGAGTTGTTCGACTTGTTCTTCTGTGAATGTATTGCTTTCTTTTTTCTTTTTTGGTGCCGCATTACGTTTTACGATATTCGGATTTAAGTCCGCTTCATTGCCGCCATCTTTGTAGCGTTCAATGCGCGCAAATTCTTTGTAGTTTTTAAATAATTCGCCAAGCTCTTTATAGTCGCCACTCGATTTTTTGTTTTTAAGTGTGAGTGTCATTAAGCGAACGGTCAGTGCTTCTTCAACACGACTGTCAGATCTCGTTTTGTCCCATTCTTCTCGTGTTTTCCAAGCCTGAACTGTACGTTCGTTTTCATCCAACGCTTCAGCTATATCAACGATTTTCCAGCCAAACCAAAATAAAAATTTTGCCTTGAGTTTGTTGTCGAGTATCAGCTCTAGATTAGCCAGTTGAGAGAGTTCGTTCATGTCCTGCGGATCGATTTGATTTCATCCGCAAACGATGGCAGGCACTGACTCTTTTAGCAGTTCAATGCAGTTGTAAAAGCACTTTTAACAACTGCAAATGATTGAACAACAAGGCTTTGATTGCCCATTCTGCACCTATTGAAATTGCCCAAAAAACCTTGCAACAGGTGCAGCAAAATGACCGATAAAACACAGCAGAAAAAATTTAAATCCAAATGGTTCCGAGTAGCCGTCGCTGGTGACACTTCCGATGGACGTGAGATTTCATCAGAGTGGATTATTCAGATGGCTCAAACATATAACATGAACACATATGGTGCTCGTATTAATGTTGAGCATATCCGTAGTTACTTCCCAGATAGTTCATTTGGGGCTTATGGCGATGTTATTGCCTTAAAAACTGAAAAAGTAGACATCAATGGTGAGCAGAAAGATGCGCTGTTTGCCCAGATTCAACCAAACGATAATTTGATTGCACTCAATCAAAAAAATCAAAAAATTTATACATCAATCGAAGTCGATCCAAATTTTGCTAAAACAGGCCAAGCATATCTAGTCGGTTTAGCTGTGACTGATAGTCCAGCTTCGCTCGGTACTGAAATGTTGCAATTTGCAGCGGGTGCAGCAACCAATCCATTTAATGCCCGTAAATTGCGTCCTGAAGATGTGATTACAGCTGCTCAAGAAACCGCATTTGAATTCGAAGAAGTTAAAGAGTCATTTTCAAGTGACTTGGTGAATAAAGTAAAAAATCTGTTCAAAAAACAAGAGCAGCAACAACAGCAGACCCAAGACAATTTTAGCCAAAGTGAACAAGCCATTCTTGAAATTGCTCAGCAAACTGCGAATCAAGGGACAGAGTTTTCTGAGTTAAAGCAAAAGCATGAGCAGCTCCAGCAAGACTTCAATCAATTGAAAACGAAGCTTGATCAAGAGCCACAGGGTAGTCCACGTCCTGGTTCAAACAACAGCCAATTTAAGCATGAAGAAGAACAAGTCGACTGTTAATTCAGTCGACTAGGTCAACTTATTCACTAATTTTAGAGTAAAAAAAATGCGCCCAGAAACACGTAGAAAATACAACAAAGTCATGGTTGAGTTGGCAAAACTCAACAATGTCGAGAAAGTGTCAGAAAAATTTAATGTGACACCAACTGTTCAGCAAAAACTTGAAGATAAAATTCAGCAATCATCTGAATTTTTGAAGAAAATTAATATTTTTCTTGTTGTAGAACAATCTGGTTCAGCGGTTGGTTTGGGTATTTCTCGTCCCATTGCATCTCGTACAAATACCGATGCTACTGAGCGTCAAGCGACTGATCCGACTTATATGGATGAGCGTTTTTATATGTGTCGTAAGACAGATTTTGATACTGCCATCAAATATCAAAAATTGGATCAATGGGCGAAATTTAAAGATTTTTACAGCCGTTTCCGTGGTGCCATTGTTAAACGTCAGGCTCTTGATCGCATCATGATTGGTTTTAATGGTATCAGTATTGCTGCCAATACTGATAGTACAGCAAATCCATTGCTGCAAGATGTGAACAAAGGTTGGCTGCAAAAAATGCGTGAAGAGAATCCTTCGCGTGTCATGAAGTCTGGTGCTACTCAAAATAAAATCACAGTGGGCAAAACGGGTGATTATCACAATCTTGATGCATTGGTGATGAATATCGTCGATGAAATGATTGATGACGTGCATCAGGGCAACCCTGATCTAGTTGTAATGTGTAACCGAAAAACCGTATCAGATAAATATTTCCCATTGGTCAATAAAGACCAGGACAACTCTGAAAAATTGGCTGCGGATATCATCATCAGTCAAAAACGAATGGGTGGTTTGCCTGTTTATTCAGTACCGTTCTTCCCCGAAGGTGCAATTCTTGTGACAACTTTCGATAACTTATCGATTTATGTGCAAGAAGGTGCGCGTCGTCGAACAGTCATCGACAATCCAAAACGTGATCAGATCGAGAACTACGAATCTTCAAACGAAGATTACTACATCGAAGATCTCGGCTTGGCTTGCATGGCTGAAAATATCGAAATTCAGGCGGAGTAATAATCCATGAACTTGGCTCGAAAGCACTATCAACAGCATCAAGCCAAATCCGCAGCTGAATCAGCTGCGGAGTTCGGAACGATGCAAAATACCAATGCTTATGAACAGCAATTGATGCAGCTCAATAGCGATAAAAACCGTCTGAAAAATATTCAGTCAAAACAAAACAAAGTCGAACTAAAACGCCAGTTACTACCCAATTACAAACCATACCTTCATGGCATTCTAGAAGTGAAGCCGGGTGTACAGGATGCAGTAGTCACTGAAATGTTGGTTTGGTCAATCGATGTTGGTGAATACGACTTTGCGTTGGATCTAGCTGAATATGTCCTCGAGCACGGATTAAAACTTCCCGATCGATTTGAACGTTCTGAAGCGTGTTTCATCACTGAAGACATTGCTGATGAATTTTTAAAAGTGCTTAAAACGGATGTATCCATTGATATCACCGTGCTTGAACGACTTGAAAGTTTGATTACAGATGAGTCATTGGATAAGTCCAAACGGGATATGCCTGACGAAGTAAAGGCCAAACTTTATTTGGCATTGGGTAAAGCTGAAATGCGTTTGATTACTGGTGAGCAGCTTGTCGATTTAGTACACGCAACTCGTGCACGTGATTTTCTAGAGCAGGCTTGCAAATTGGATGATAAATGTGGTGGGCGAACAGATCTCAATAAAATGACCAAACTTGTTACCAAGTTACAGCCAGTTTTCGCCAAAAGTGACGAAAACCTACCCATCCAGATTTTAAATCCAGAAGGGACAACCGAACAACCAGAAGCCACCAACGTTTTGCTCAATCAAAACGGAACGCCTGTCGTCGACGATCACGGCAGTATGGTACCAGCTTCTGAATAAGTGCCCCGCACCGCACTGGAGTGCAAAGGTCGTGATCTTCACATCACAGTAAATCTTCAACGAGCCTTTGCCCCTCCCAGTGCCCTAAGGAGATTCCTATGGGCTTTGTCGCAAACGGCAATACCACGCCAAGCAATATCAATATTACCAGTGGTACTTTTTTTCCAAGTATTTCACTCGATCAAATTCGGGATGTGGTTCGTACCGATGGTGCAGTAACAGATGTTCGACTTCGTCAATTGGTCCTTGAAGAAATCATCGATACCAATCGTTTGCTTGCAAGCCTGGTCATGAAAGCCGACACGCTAGTAGATCTGTCAACAAGCATGATCGATGGTGCACCAGACACCGAAGTTCTTTATTTTTCGGCTGTATCCAACGGTGTAGCAGCCAAAGTAAATGAAAACTATCGGAATTATGACAGCACAAATTCAGGTAATAAAAAAGCCGAGCATGCATTTTTAACTGTTGAAGATTATCGACGCAACAAAATGTGGGCCATCCAGCAACTTAAAGGTGAAAACCACAGTGTGGTGGAGTTGATATGAAAATGAATATTTCTTCGACTGAAACACATAAACGTCAACATCGCTATCGTTACCAACAGAAAGAGCTTGAACGTCTGGCAGTTGAAAAAGTAGCTGAAGAACTAGGATTGGATTTATCAAATAACAACTTACAAGTCGAATCTCGAATTATTTCAAATTCAAACAGCATTAATCCAACTACATATGAATGTGAAGTTTCAATCACTGAAATTTTAGATTGTAAGGATTGAGTCATGAGCAGAACCGTCACAGCCGTCCAAAATGACACGATTGACTCAATTTGCTGGCGATATTACGGACGTAGCTCTGGCGTGGTTGAAGTAGTACTTGAAGCAAATCCCAATCTGGCAGACGTCGGTGTTTTTCTGCCAATCGGTACATCCGTGATTCTTCCCGACATCGATACACCACAACAAACCAAACAAACAATACAACTGTGGGATTAATAATGCCAGAACCAACTACAACAGCAGCGGCAACAGCAGTCACTATCAGTGCAGCTTCATTACTCCCATTTGTAAACGGGAATGCATTGCTTGGTGCTGTCTTTGGAGCAGCTCTATTTGCAACAACCAAAAAAGACTTAAAACCTTTACAACGGCTTTCAACCATGATCATCGCGGTTGGTTTTGGGTACTTACTTGCGCCAGAAATTACAATGCGAACGCTCATTACCAATGATGCAACTGCGGGCATGATCGCATCAATTTTTTCATTACCTATTGTTTTAAAAATGATGGTTTGGGTAGATCAATCCAGCCTGTCTGATATCTGGAATAAATTTCGTGGAGGAGGAAAGTCATGATCGAAATTATGTTTCAACTGATTGCACTAATTGCATACATGATTTGTGGCATTCGTATCATCTGCTTTGATGCGGAAGGTCTACGTCATCGACATGGTTTTTCAATTCTGGCCACGATTTTGATCGCAGCGTTCATTGGCCAGTCGGTGCACATCTTATTCTTTAAAGATCCAGTCACTTTGTGGGATGCGATCTTCGCAGTACTTTTGGCTGTTCTGATTTATCGAGCAAAAGGTAATGTGGCCAAACTGATTTGGAGTACATCATGATCTTAAAATTTGGTTCAAAGGGTAATGATGTCATTACAATTCAGCAGCAGCTTAAAAAACTTGGTTTTAAAGGCGTAAAGGGTAAAGATCTCTCTATCGATGGTGATTTTGGTGCTTCTACTGAACACGCTGTCATTACATTTCAAAAGCAAAAAAATCTGGTCGCCGATGGCAAAGTCGGAGACAAGACAAGAGCAGCTCTACTTGAACAAAATATCTCGAAATTACTTAAAGATAGCGACTACACAGCAGCAGCTGCGCGCCTTAAAGTTTCGGAGCTTGCGATTCGTGTTTTTGGTGCAGTTGAAGGCAGGGGAGTGGGTTTTCTAAAAAATGGAAAGCCTAAAATTTTGTTTGAACGTCACCGTATGTATGCATATTTACGTTTGAAAAAGGGAGCTGCCTTTGCAAACAAAATGGCAGTTGAACGTCCAAATATTGTAAATAAAAAATCGGGTGGTTATCAGGGCAATGAGGCCGAATATGTCCGTTTAGAATTAGCAAAGCAGATCGATGTTGAATGTGCTTTGATGTCTGCAAGCTGGGGCCAGTTTCAAATTATGGGCGAAAACTGGAAAGAGCTAGGTTACACATCTGCACAAGATTTTGTTGATCAACAATTTGCTAGTGAATCTTTCCAGCTTGAAGCATTTATTCGATTTATCGAATGGAAAACAGGCATTATCGACGATAAAAAAGTCAAATTAATTGATGCGCTGCGAGCTGAAAATTGGGACGCAGTATTTACGCTTTATAACGGACCGAATTATAAAAAACTTGGTTATCAGGCAAAGTTCCAAAAAGAATGGGATCACTTGGAAACAATTTATGGCGGAGCCAAAGCAGCATGAAAAAACCACAGAGCCTTCGAACACATTTATTAAATGCGATACCAGAACTGCAGCGTGATCCTGAGCGTGTTCTTATTTTTGTTGACGAAGGCAATGTCCGCAGTACTTTAGCTAACGGCCTATCATTTGAATATGCATACACACTGACGATGATCTTAACTGATTACGCCGGTGATTTAGCTGCAGTCAGTATTCCGGTGCTCGATTGGATTCGAGAAAATCAATCTGAACTAATGGCCAATCTTGATCACGTCAAAAAAGGCATAAAATTTGAAGCAGAAATTTTAGCAAATGATAAAGTCGATCTAGCGATTCAACTGCCTTTAACTGAACGTGTCATTGTAAAACAGACGGATGCTGGTCTAAATGTCAGTTATCCAGAAGAGCCAAAATATCGTAAAGCTGAAGAATCCAAAGAAGTCACGCTCTATGATAAAGACGGTACCATCCTAGCATCGTGGATGTCACGTGAACCTGAAGAAGGGCGTTATCTGTAATGGCTGAACTCGAATATCTTTCTGAGCACCTCAATGCATTACTGGCATCGTTAAGCGATGCTGAAAAACGTAAATTTGCAATGATGATCGCTCGAAAGATTCGTGCAAGCCAAAGTCAACGCATTACACGTCAGCAGAACCTAGATGGTAGTTCATACACACCGCGAAAAAATTTACGTGCACGTAAAGGCAAAATAAAACAAAAAATGTTCATGAAGCTTAAAACGGCAAAATTCATGAAAATAGAAAAAATTCCAGATGGCGTGACTATTGGATTTGATCAACGAGTATCAAGACTTGCTCGTATTCACCAGGATGGATTAATCGATACATTAAAGTACAACGGCAGAACATTTAAAGTCAGATATGCACAGCGGATCTTGCTTGGATTTACAGATGCAGAAATAGAAATGTTCGAAAATGAAGTTTTTAATTTTATTGATAAAAAATAATAATCTGAGTTGTTATTCTGTTTTTTACAACTCCACCCGAATGCATTAAGCAAAAAGCTGCACCACGATTGCAGCATGAATGCAGATATCAATCGTCGCGTCGAAAATTTGATCCGTTTCGGACGAATCAAGACCGTAACTCCGTCTAAAACCTTTCATACAGTTACAGTCAATTTAGGTGACATCGTAACCAAGCAGTTACGTCTACTCAATTTGAGAGCAGGCAAAGATTCAACTCATGATCTACCAAGCATCAATGAAGAATGTATTGTTTTTAGCCCATGCGGAGTTTTAGAGCTGGGTATCGTTGTTGTAGGTCTAAATAATGAAGATTTCCCAACCCCGTCCCAAGATCCAGATATCAAATTACGCTTATTTGAAGACGGTGCCGTTATCAGCTACGACACCAAAAACCATAGCTTACAAGCGATTCTACCTGCAAATGCCACCGCAATTTTAACCGCACCTGGTGGTCTTACCGTGAATGCAAATACCACGATTAACGGCAAACTGTTTGTCAATGGCGACCAGACTAACGTTGGTAATGTCCAAATTGATGGAAGTACTGCCATGACAGGTAATAACACGGTAGGCGGTAGTCAACTGGTACAAGGATCTAGTCACTCTTCTGGTGATTTCAGTACCGAGGGTGACGTTAAAGCCGGTGATATCAGTCTGAAATTCCATAAAACCAAAGACGTCAAGTCGGGTTCAGACCTGTCAGGAGTGCCAACGCCATGATGTCACGCCAAAACGGTGTCTCTATTTCAGAGCTTGAAAGCATTCAACAATCAATTCAAGACATTGTCACAACTCCGCTCGGTTCTCGAATCATGCGTCGAGACTACGGTTCTATCATTCCAGATCTGATCGATCAGCCTATGAGTGATGTACTCAAAGTCAAGATTTTTAGCGCAATTTACACGCCAGTTACTCGCTGGGAAGAGCGTATCAGTATCGAAAGCATGAAAGTGAGCGATGTTTATTCTGGCGGACTGCAACTTGATTTAGAAGCAGTGCACACAATCACTGGCCAGTCTCTTAATTTAAATATTCCGCTGCAAATGGGATCTTCAATATGAGCGTCGACTTTTCACAACTTACCAAGCCCAGCATGGTTGAAGAAATTGACTTTGAATCGATTCTTGCTGAGCGAAAAGAAAAACTGATTAGCTTGTTTGACAGTACTGATCAGGATCAGATTCGTCAGACTTTACAGCGTGAAAGCGAACCACTGACAAAGTTTTTAGAAGAAAATGCCTATCGTGAAGTCATTCTACGTAACCGCATCAATAATGCAGCACTTTCAGTACTACTGGCTTTTGCTGAAAAGACCGATCTTGATGCCGTCGTTGCAAACTATGGTATTAAACGATTACTGATCAATGAAGCGACTGCAGACAGCGATGCGGTGTATGAAACCGACGATGCTTTACGTTATCGCGCATCGCTGGTTTTTGACTCGTTATCCGTTGCTGGGCCAACCTCAGCATATGAATACCATGCTTTAAGCTCCGATGGACGTGTTGCCGATGCAAAAGCATCTTCACCGGCACCTGCGGAAGCTTTAGTTACTATTCTTCAAAACAATACCGAAACAGGTGCAGCAACCGACGCACTTTTATCAATCGTACAAAGCTATTTAAATGATGATGTCCGTCGCCCCGTCGCAGATCGACTGACAGTTCAATCAGTCGATGTGATTCCTTTTGAACTAACCGCCACAATATTTACTAACAATTTACCCGAATCAGACTCTCTAATTTCAGCAGCCACCGCAGCAGTGAAAAAATATTTAGATGAAAGCCGACGTATTGGCCGGTCTATTTACCTTTCTAAAATTTACAACTTGCTGCATGTGTCAGGCGTTGTTCATGTTGTGATTTCAAGCCCTGCTGCAGATGTTGAGGTAAGCCACGTTCAAGTCGCGCACTGTACTAAGATTACTATTAATGCAGGAGAAGCTTGATGAATAAACTTCTCCCGCCTAACTCAACACTACTTGAACGCAATGTTTGTAGTGTGACCTCTGAAGCCACGGACTTAGACGTCAACATTCGTGCAATTACTACACTTAAAAACACCCCTAACGATTTTCTTCCACTCATTGCGTGGCAAAACAGTGTCGATCGCTGGAATCGGAACTGGTCAGACAAAGAAAAAATTGCCCAAATTCGTGCTTCTTTTCAGATTCACCAGAAGAAAGGCACGGTCGCAGCACTGAAAGAAATTACCAAAGCCTTTGGATATTCACTAACAGTGACCGAGTGGTGGCAAGAGCAGCCAACCAATACACCAGGAACATTTCAAATCACTATTGATACCGAAGGCAATGAACTCAGCGAATCAGGCTACAACACCCTGATTGCCTTATTGAATGATGCAAAACCTCTGACACGTGAACTCAAAGGCATTGAAGTTAATGTTGTCTCAGTGCGTGGTGATACCAATATCGCTTGTGCCATGTACGACGGTGAAGATGTCACCATCTATCCCAAACAAAACGAATTTACTCCTATTTGTTGTCCGATTTTTGTCTTCTTTGGACATGACGACACCACCATCTATCCGAGAGCTTAAACATGGCAGAACAAGTTTATTATTCAGTTTTCACAAAAAAAGGTCTGGAACTTCTAACTGAAGCGATTCGTAATGGCACCAAGCTTGGGATTACAAGCATGGCCTTTGGTGATGGCGGTGGTTCATTACCTGTTCCTAATGAAAATTTCACCTCAATGGTTCATGAAGTACATCGAACACAACTAAATAGTCTTGCGCCAGATCCAAATAATGCGAACTGGTTACGAGCTGAAGCTATTATTGCAAGTGCCGTAGGTGGTTTTAACATACGCGAGCTTGGCTTATATGCGGGTAATGTACTGGTTGCATATTCAAATTATCCAGCAACCTATAAACCAAATCCGAGTGATGGTACTGCCCGCATCATGACCTTTCGGATGGTTTTGCAAATTGATAATACTGCGAACTTTGATTTAGTGATTGATCCAGATGTCGTGCTTGCGACGATCCAATATGTCAATGACATTGCAATTGACTCGAAAATCAAAACCACCCGCGGACGGAATCAAGAAGAAAAAAATAATGATATTATCTCTATACAAGATGTCGGCGGTGATAAAGATAGCTTTGATCCAAGCGAACACGAAGCAATTGCAAAGCAAGAAGCAGCAGATGAACGAAAACCTTATTTGGGTTCAAGACAAACTGCTTTTCCGATGCAAACATTGAAAGTTTGGAATTATTGCGACGGATTTCTCGACCGTGGTGCGGTTGCATCAATTAGAAATGTAGCTGATTTTGATTCAAAAGAACCCCGCACTGAAGTTTTGGGTATAGACAACGCTGCAGGGCTAGGTAATTATTCTGACAGAGATGTTGTTGGTCTGTTTGTTCAAACAGATGGACAACCCGCTCTTTTCAAATCGAATAATACGATCTTTACATCAACTACATTAACGTGTAATGACCTATCCGCAGAAATCATTAAAAAAATCAAAAAAGATCAAATTATTGATGTAAGTGACAATGATATTGAATATTCAGGATTGATTAAATCTATTAATGGCAAGACCATCACCATTGATACTGCCTGGTTTAGAAAATTTGGAAATGGTGCAACAGGTACCCCAAGTAATGATTCAGAGGTCAAGTTTGTACCTAATACTAAGATTTGGGGACAAAATACCAATGTGACACTTGGCCCAGATGCTGATGCAAAAAGTTTTGCAGGTTTTGAACTCGGTTTATTCAATAATACTGGACGTGATGGTGCTGGATATGGCTATGACGTCTGGAGTGGAGGTACAAATCAAGTCAGTGCAGCATTTCAGGCGCGCGGGAAATATCAGACGGGATTATATCTTTACGACTCATGCAGTACTGGAACATATGTGAGCAATCCCGTTAATGTTGGCCATATCGTTGTTGGAGGCTCCTATGGTTTTATTTCGCATGATCAGAATGTCGGCTTCTTGAGTCGCGGTGCAGGCCAATATTCATTTGCTCATACGACGATTGATGGAACATTTATAACTGCAGTCAATAAAGCTGGGGCTTGGGAAGGTTTAAGGTATTCGTATAAATTCTTCAATAGTGCACAAACAATCGATCAGGAAGCTGT